>JAXGUU010000215.1:0-7285 GCA_040774145.1 Anaerolineae bacterium | reverse complement strand
TGGAGCGGTACGGCACGGACAAGCCGGATCTGCGCTTCGGGATGCAGTTGATCGACCTCACGGCGTTCTTGGGCGAGAGCTCGTTCCGGGTCTTTAATGACACGGCAGCGACAGGCGGCCAGATCAAGGGCATCGTGGCCCCGGGATGTGCCGGTTACACGCGCCGCGAGATTGATGAGATCACAGAGATCGCGAAGGGCGAGGGCGCGCTGGGATTGGTGACGCTGGCGCTGACGGCTGATGGGGTGAAGGGTCCGACAGCGAAGTTCTTCAGCGAGGGAGAGCTCGCCAGGCTGGCGGAGGAGACAGAAGCCGGCGAGGGCGACCTGATCTGCATCGTGGCGGCGGCGCCGAAGATTGTCGCGGCCTCACTCTCCGCACTTCGTTTGGCGTTCCGCGATCGCCTGTCGTTGGCCGATCCGGATGTGGTGGCGATGGGCTGGGTCCTCGATTTCCCGATGTTTGAGTGGAACGAGGAGGGTGATCGCTGGGACGCGGTCCATCATATGTTCACGTGGCCGCGGCCTCATCGCCTGGAGGAGATGCTGGCGGATCCTGCCGCGGTGCTGTCCGATGCCTACGACCTGGTCTGTAACGGGTGGGAAATCGCGTCGGGAAGCATTCGCGTCCACGATCCCCAGGTCCAGTCGGACATCTTCCGCGTGCTGGGCTATGACGCGGACGACGCGCAGGCGCGGTTCGGCCATATGCTGGAGGCCTTCTCCTATGGTGCGCCGCCCCACGGCGGTCTCGCGCCCGGGGTCGATCGATTGGTGGCGATTCTCGCCGATGAAGCGAATATCCGCGAGGTGATCGCCTTCCCGAAGACATCGCAGGCGACGGACCTGATGGCGGATGCACCCGACAAGGTCACGCCGGCACAGCTTCGGGAGTTGCACATTCAGATTCTGGACGAACCCTAGACAGCCGTGTCAAGCCGGTCGCTACAGAGCCCTTCCTTTGATCTGACGTGGGAGCCTAGATCCGGCGTCTTCCGATTGGAGACGCCGGGGCGGGTCTTTGAGGGCGTGCCGGGCGTCGAGGTTGTCCATCATCGCCGCGTCCACACCCTGACGGCGCGCGAGCTCAATGCCGGACGTGACACCGAACGCCAGATCGAGGACGTCCACGGTAAGGCCAGTGAGCTGCAGTTGCAGTATCAGGAGGCTCAGGGGCTGGCGCTCACGCTGCGTATCCGGCTCTATCAGGGGCGTCCTTTCGCTCTGCTGCGTCTGTGCGTGGCTAACGTGGGTACCACGCCCGTCAGGCTGCGCCGCTTCTTCGTGCGCACCACGCCCGACGGCCTGGTCACCGCCGATCCGCCCTCTGCCACCTACATCAACGGTTGGCAGTCGTGGACGCCCACGGGGGTGCGACGCCTGGACGACCAGGGGGCAGGTCCATCGTGGTTAGGCAACGGGCGGGGCGGTCCCGTCCTCTGGAATGCGCAGACCCCCCGGGCCCCGCGTCCGGATCGTTTCTGGAGCGAGACGGTGGGCGCGCTGATCACACCCCGTGAGGCGATGATCGGGGGCGTGGCGTCGGTGGGTGAGCAGTTCGGGCAGCTGGGCGGTGATCTGCGACCCGGGCATCTTCACGTGACCCTGCAGACGCAGCTCGATGACGTGCCCCTGGCCGTCGGCGAATCCAGGGCCTCAGAGTGGTTCTACCTCGAATGGGTGCCGCTGCCCAACATCGATCTCTTTGCACAGTATGCCCATGCCGTGGCGCGGCAGATGGGCGCCTCTCCGCCGCGGCGTGCGCCGACGGGCTGGCGCTCTTGGCACATCTACGGTGACGAGGTCTCGGAAGCGCACGTGATGGAGAATCTGGCCTCGGCGGCGCTCCTCGCCGATGAGTTCCCGCTTGACATTGTGCAGCTCGATCGGGGCTATCAGGCAGCCTGGGGCGAGTGGTCCACGCGGAATGAACGATTTCCCCACGCACTTCAGTGGCTCGCCCATCGGATCCGTGGCTCCAGCTTCGAGGCGGGGCTCTGGCTGGCTCCCGCCCTGATTCATCGCACATCGCGCTTGGCGAGAGATCATCCTGAGTGGTTGTTGCGCTCTTCCCATGGGCGCGTGGTGCGCGCCGGGCGCGCTGCCGGCTTTGTCGGGCGGGCCCTGGATCCGACCCATCCGGGTGTGGAGGACTATCTCCGCGAGCTGGTCGATACCGCGGTGCACACATGGGGCTATCAGTGTCTTCGGCTGGGTCACCTCTATGCCGCCGCCCTGGCAGGCAGGCGTTACAATCAGCGGATGACGCGGGCGCAGGCGCTGCGTCACACGTTGAGCGTGATCCGCGAGGCTGCCGGCCCCGCGACCTATCTGATCGGCAGTGAGGTGCCTCTGGGGCCGACGGTGGGACTGCTCGATGCGGTGCGCGTCGGGCCGGACTCGGCGGCGAGCTGGCGACCTCGAACCTGGGCGCTGGGTCGTCTGGGTGAGGATCACGCTGTTCGCCCCAGCCTGCGCAACAACCTGCGCGGCGTCATCACACGCGCGTGGATGCATGGTCGCTGGTGGTCGATCGACCCCGATGCGCTGATCCTACGCGAGCGGCGTACCGAGCTGAGCGAGGACGAGGTCCGGTCGCAGGTCACCCTGGTGGGCCTCTCCGGCGGGTTGACCTTTCTCGCCGACGACCTTGATGACCTCCCGGTGGAGCGACGCGCGATGGCGGCGAAGCTCTTTCCCCCTCTGCTGGACGGCATGGATGCGCTCGATCTGATTGAGGCGCCGATGCCTGAGGTGGTTGTGGTCCCCGTTGCGCGGCCTTGGGGCCGTTGGCGTCTCGTCGCGCTGTTCAATTGGACGGAAGCCCCGGTCGAGCGAGAGCTGCCGGCGTCGGTGAAGTTGGGCGAACGTCAGGCCTACCACGTTGTCGAGTTCTGGGAGCAGCGCTACCTCCTGCTGGCCCCCGGCGCGCTGCGACCGGTGCTTCACCTGCCCGCGCACGGGGTGGTGCTGTTGGGTCTGCGACCGGTTAAGCCTGACCCCCATCTCGTCGCGACCACCTTCCATATCTCGCAGGGCGGCGAGGTCGCGCATTGGTCGCTGAGCGACAAGGAGCTTAGCGTCAGACTGGACCTCGGCAGGATCGCGAAGGGGGCCGTCTGGGTGGCCCTGCCGACTCGACCTCAGCGCGTTGAGCTTGACGGAGTGGAGCTGCCGGAGAAGGCTGTGCGTGCGGTGGCACACGGCGTGTGGTCGATCGAGAGCCGGATCGACCACGTGGGCACCCTGCGTATCGCGCGACCGGGTGCCGCGGGTTCATCCTAGGGTGCGTAGGCGCGACCGAGCGTTGCCCGCAGCTGCTGCGCGATTTGCTGGAGGGGCTGAGACCCCAGCAGCGATAGGTTACGGGGCCGCGGCAAGGGGACGGGCAACAAGTCGATCACGTGCCCCGGGCGCGGCCCGAGCACGACGACGCGATCGGCAAGCAGGGCTGCCTCCTCGACGTTGTGGGTCACCATCAGCACCGTGCTGTGGGTCTGCTCCCAGATCCTGAGGAGTTCTCCGGCCATATACTCACGGGTCAGTGCGTCGAGGGCGCCGAAAGGTTCGTCGAGCAACAGGACCTCGGGGCTCTGGGCCAACGCCCGGGCAATCGCGGCGCGCTGAGCCATCCCTCCCGAGAGATTGGCGGGATACTCCTCGGCGAAGTCTCGGAGTCCCACGAGCTCGAGGAGGTCGCCGACCCGTTCATCAACGGCCGGTGCCCCGGCCATCTGAAGCGGCAGGGCTACGTTACCCCTGATGGTCCTCCACGGCAGCAGCGTCGGTCGCTGAAAGACCAACCCGATTCTGCGGCTGGGGTGCTCCTGTGGGACGCCGTTGAGGCGGACCTCGCCGGAGCTAGGGGTCACGAGGCCGGCGACGATGCGCAGGAGCGTGGACTTCCCACAGCCTGAGGGCCCGACGACGCAGACAAACTCACCCCTGGCCACATCGAAGCTGACCGCCTCGAGGGCATCAAGCTCGCCAAGATGGCTGGTGAAGCGGGCGCTCAGGTGCCGGATCTCGATAAAGGGTTGCCTCATTCAGTCATCGACCACAAACTCGTTGGTGAAGAGCTGTTCGACCGGGGAGGTCCTTTCGATGAGGCCGGCGACAGCCATCACGTTCTGGGCCTGTTCCCACGCCGCGTCGCTCATCACGCCGAGTTGCGGCGCTTCCCACAGCTCGATGGAGGCATCGAGGACGGCCCGCTGAACGTTGCGGTGATCCTCCAGTCCCTCAACGTAGTTCAGGCAGGTCTCGAAAGCAGCCTCCGGATCCGTCAGCACGTCGCTGAGGCCCCGGAGGAAGGCCTGCACAAACTGCCGTGTTCCCTCGGGATCGGCGGCGATGTGGGCATCGCTGCTGACGATGACGGCCGACACGAGGTTGAGGTAGTCGGCGGCATAGATCGCGTTGAAGGCGGTCCCCTCCTGGGCCAGGACGACCGGTTCGTTGTTAGCGTAGACGACGACCGCATCGACGGTGCCGGCGGTGAGGGCCGCCAGTTGGGCGTAGCCGATGGCCTGGAGGTCGATATCGTCCTCGGTCAGGCCCGCGACATCGAGGAGAGCCCGCAGTCCGATGTAGGATGCGCCAAAGGTCTCGGGAATGCCGATACGGAGACCTCGCAGATCCTCAGGTCGATCGAGCGGCACGCCCTCTAGGGCGATCAGGCCGACCGGGAAGGTCCGGTACCAGCCGGCGACGGCAACTACCGGCAGCCCCTGGCTGCGAGCCTGGATGACCTGATCGCCACTGGCGATGCTGAAGGGGATCTCGCCTGCAGCCACCAGCTGGATGCCGTCGGTCTCCCAGCGATAGTCAAAGGTCACGTCAAAGCCCGCGTCGGTGAAGTAGCCTTGCTCCTGGGCGACATAGAAGGGGCTGAACTGCACGTTGGCGACATAGCCCATGGGGAGTGCTATCGAGGTCAGGTCGGATGCGGGCCTTCCGCAGCCCGCGAGGCTGACCAGCAGTATCAGGGCGATCCCTACCAAGGCGTGGTGTCTTCTCATCGTTTTCCTCCTCGTTGTTGGTGACTTGATTCCTGAAGGACTGGGGACCGTGACGCTAGGCGGCTGACCTGGGCCAACGCACGGCGGCTCGCTCGAGCAGCGTCAGGATAGCGTAGACGGTGGTGGCGATGGCCATCAGGGTGAGGATGGCGGCGAACATCCGGGGCAGATCGTAGAGGTTCTGTCCCTGCTTCACTAGATAGCCCAGTCCCTGGGTCGAGGCGACAAACTCGCCGACCACGGCCCCCATCGCCGAGAGTGTGCCGCCCACCTTCAGCCCAGAGAGGAAGTCAGGTAGGGCACTGGGTATCTCGAGCGCGACCAGTGTCTGCCACCGCGAGGCCTCCAGCATCCGGAAGAGGTCGCGCTGTCCGGGGTCGATGCTCTTCAGCCCGGTGGTGACATTCACCAGGATCGGAAAGAAGACGATCAGGGCACAGACGACGACCTTCGACGAAAGGCCGGAGCCGAACCAGATAGTGAGCAGGGGCGCCAGCGCGACGATGGGGACGGCCTGCGAGATGACGATGGCGGGTTCCAGCAGATAGGCGATCAGGCGGCGATGGGCCACGCCGTAGCCGAGCAGCACGGCGACGGTGGTGCCGACCAGGAGGCCAAGGCCCATCTCCGTCAGGGTGATGCCGGCGTGGCGGGCGAGGGTGCCGTCGCGCAGCAGGTCGACCAGTTTGCCGGCGACCGCTGACGGCGCGGGAATCAGGAAGCGACGGGCGCTGCTTGCCGTGAGCACGACGGCGAGTTGCCATCCCCCGTATAACAATAGGCACGAGAGGAGGTAATACGGTGTACGCCGTACATCGGGAGATAGCGCTCGCTTCTTCGCGCGGTAGGCGCCGTTGGCTGCGGGAGACGTCGTCTCTTCGATGGTCATAGGTCCGTGTGCTCTCTATCTGAAAAACGCCAACGCCCCGAGGACCTGCGTCCTCGGGGCGTTGGCGCGTTATGTCGTGTTTCGCTCCTTCTTCCATCCGGACTGTACCGTCGGCTCCGGCATCTCACCGGATCTACAAGGCGCCTGCGCTTCGGCAGATCTGGGCCTTGTTCGCGGGCTCGTGACCTCTTGTCTGGATCACTTACCGCCGGTCGGGAATTGGGCTGCCTTGGCTTGAGGCCTTGGCGGCACCTCACCCTGCCCCGAAGAAGCTGTCACCTGGTAGTATAGCACAAGACGCCGGCGTGACCAGCGCTGCGGCCTTCGCGGCGGTGGGGGCTATCTTCCGGGAAGCTCGCCGCCCTGTTGCCTCGTGCGGGTTCACACGTCCGACGCCCGCGCTGCGTTGCGTGGGGCGCATCCGGCTTCCCGGAAGGTCACAAGCTAAGCCTCCTCTTGAGCGCGATCGCCAACAACGGGACGATCAGCCACAGGGGGGCTGTGCAGAGACCGGGCGACGTGCCCGGCTGGGTGCCCTCGTGCGGAGGGGACGTCGGCGACGGAGGCGCGGTCGGGGTGGGTGGGGCCGTGTCGCCGGCGCTGCTCTCGACCGTGGGCGTGGCGGCATCTGCAGTCGGGGTCGGGGGGAGCTCGTCGGGCTCGCCCAGCACGAAGTGATAGGCGACGCCGTCCTGAGCTACCGCCGTCGTCTCGGGCGCCAGCGAGAAGATGATGGCCCATTCGGGATGGGCTTTCAACAGGTCATCGTAGGTGGTGGAGAGAAAGCGGACCTCAACGGTGGTCATGCTATCCGGTAGGTAGGATGTATCGGTACATCGCTCGTCGGTACAGAGGAAGGTCCTGTCACTGACGTAACGCAGGGTGCGTTGTTCCTGGGTGCCTTCGGCAGGATAGCTGCCCGCGGCGACCGGCGCCTCTGAGCTCCCGAGGGCCTCGCGCAATTTGGCGTCGTCGACGGCCTCCGCGCCTGAGACCGCGCCCGGCATGGTGGCCAGCTGTTCCCGCATCGCGTCGGCGGCCTCGGCGCGCCCCTGCTCCGACAGTGTGAGCTCGGGCTCCTCGATAAGGAACGAGGTGTAGGGCGTGATGATGCCGTAACGTAGGCTGAGGTCCACGACGGCGTCGACCCACTCGGCGTTCTCCCCGTGGATGCGGATCTGGGTGAGCAGCCGGCCTATCTTGCGCGCGGCCCACAACCTGGGGATAAAGGCCGCGCCATCGTGGTCGGCGAAGGTCACCGGATAGGTGGCGATGGTGCGGCGGCCCTCGACCCGTCCGGTGACGGTCAGTGTTGCCGGGCCGCTGCCCGTGTAGCGCCCGGCAACGATGAGTTGTGTGCCGGCATAGAGGTCGGG
>JAXGUU010000214.1:0-7293 GCA_040774145.1 Anaerolineae bacterium | reverse complement strand
CTCGCCGAACAGGTCGCGCAGAGTCCACAGGTGACCGTCTGGCGCGCGAGCACCGCACTGGCGGTCTTCAGTGATCATAGGGTCGGCATCCTGCGGGCCGACCCACCCGCCTACCATCTCGTCGAGCCGCAGGTGCTCATCGTCGCGACCGGAGCGCGCGAGCGCTCCCTCGTCTTTCCGGGCAACACGCTGCCCGGCGTCTATGGCGCCGGTGCTTTTCAGACGCTGGTGAATCGCGACCTTGTGCGCCCTGCCGAACGGCTCTTCATCGTCGGCGGCGGCAACGTCGGCCTCATCGCTGCCTACCACGCCCTCCAGGCGGGCATTGAGGTCGTTGGGCTCGTCGAGGTCCTGCCCCAGTGCGGCGGCTACAAAGTCCACGAGGACAAGCTCCGCCGTCTCGGCGTCCCAATCTACACCTCACACACCGTCATCCAGGCACACGGCGACGAGGGCGTCACGGCCCTCACCATCGCCCAAGTTGACGAGCACTTCGAGCCGATCCCGGGCACCTACCGCACCTGTGCCTGCGATACCGTGCTCATCGCCGTCGGGCTCGACCCCGTCGATGAGTTCACCGGCAAGGCGCGCGCCTTCGGCATGCAGGTATTCGATGCCGGCGACGCCCAGGAGATCGCCGAGGCCTCTGCTGCGATGTTCACCGGCAAGATCGCCGGACGCCAGGCCGCACAGGCGCTGGGCCTGGAGGCGCCTATCCCCGACCTTTGGTATCGCACCGCCAACGTGCTCAAGTCACATCCCGGCGCGATCACGCCGCGCGCCACACCACAGCTGAAGGGCGTCTTTCCCGTCTTCCACTGCACCCAGGAGATCCCCTGCAACCCGTGCACCACCGTCTGCCCCCAAGGCCTGATCCGGATCCCCGGCGATGACATCCGCGGTCTCCCGGTCTTCATCAGTGACCCCGAGGACGGGCAGTGCATCGGCTGTGAGCAGTGCGTGGCGATCTGCCCGGGGCTGGCGATCACACTGGTCGACCGTCGCCGGCCCGAGACCACGGTCTCGCTGCCCTACGAGCTCTCCGGGGACAACCTGGCGGTCGGCGACACCGTGCTCGCCCTGGACACCGGGGGCGAGCCTCTGGGCGAGGCCACGGTCAGCACCATCCGTCGCCCGCGTCGTGACGATCACACAGCGATCGTCCGGATCAGGGTCGATGACGAGATCGCCGGACGCGTCGCGGGGTTCCGCATCCCCGGCCCCCTTCCCGAGCTCCCCAGCTGGGAGGCCGTCGAGCCCCTGGACGATGAGGCCATCGTCTGCCGTTGTGAGCGCGTGACCGCCGGCGAGATCCGCGCGCGCATCCGGGAGGGCTATCGCGATCTCAACGAGCTCAAAGCCGTCACGCGCGCCGGCATGGGCGCCTGCGGGGGCAGGACGTGCACCCGGCTGATCCTGCGTCTCTTCCGCGAGGCCGGCATTCCCCTGGAGGAGGTCACCGAGGGTACCCACCGCCCCCTCTTCGTCGAGGTCCCCCTGGGCACCTTCGCCGGTGTGGAGGAGCGGGAATGAGCGACGGCACCTACGACGTGGTCATCATCGGCGCCGGCAGCGTCGGCGTGCCGACGGCCCTGTCGATGGCTCATGCAGGTCTCGACGTGCTGGTGGTCGACCGGGCCGCCAGCCCCGGACAGGGATCGCAGAAAGCGGCGATTGGCGGTGTCCGCGCCACCCACTCCGACCCGGCCAAGATCGCGCTCTGCCTGCGCAGCCTGGAGGTCTTCTCGACCTGGGAGGCGACCTATGGCCAGGACATCGAGTGGACCCAGGGCGGCTACACCTTCGTCGCCTACCGTGAGGAGGAGGCGCGTCTGCTGAAGGAGCTCCTCACGGTGCAGCACCGCTACGGCCTCGACATCGACTGGCTCGACACGCCTGATCTGCTGGATGTTGCGCCCGACCTCAATCCTGAGGGGCTACTGGGCGGCACTTTCAGCCCGGGCGACGGCCACTGCTCGACACTTCTCGCCGGCCACGCGGCCTACGACGAGGCCAAACGGGCCGGTGCCGACTTTCACTTCGGGGAACGCGTGGTAGAGATCAAGTCCCACCGCGGAAGCGTCACCGGGGTAGCTACCGACAGGGCATTCTACGCCGCCCCGATCGTCCTCAACGCCGCCGGCGCGTGGGCCGGCGAGGTCGGCGCCGCGATCGGCGTTAGCCACCCGATCCAGCCCGACGCCCACGAGGCGGGGATCACCGAGCCCGTCGCCCCCTTTCTCAAGCCGCTGGTCGTCGATATCCGGCCCAGCCCGGGCGCCGTCAACTGCTACTTCTACCAACTCGCGACAGGCCAAGTCGTCTTCTGTCTGACGCCCGATCCGCCCATCGTGGGCTTCGACCGCCGCGAGACCAGCACCTTCCTACCCCACATCGCCCGCAGGTTGGTGACACTCCTGCCCCGCCTCACGCATCTGCGCGTGCGCCGGACATGGCGGGGCCTCTACCCGATGACACCCGATGGATCGCCCCTCGTCGGCTGGTCTCCGCCGGCCCGCGGCTACCTCGTGGCGATCGGTATGTGCGGTCAGGGGTTCATGCTGGGGCCCGGTGTTGGGGAGCTGCTGACCCGGCTGGTGACACAGAGCGAGCTCTCCGCCACCGACCGCGAAGTGCTCAGCCATCTCGCACCCACGCGCGAGTTCCAGGGGCAGGAGAAGCTGCAGTAAAGCAAGCGGCCCAACGCGCGTGAACGCACGTTGGGCCGCTTCGTAGGGCCAAGAGGCTATCCGACGGCCCAGGTCTTCCTCTGCCGGAGCGCGCTCCACACCGTGGCGATCGCCAGTACCCCGGCGAGCACCGCCGCGGTGACCCCCACCACCGGTGTCCCACCGTGCTTCACCGCGATGCCGCTGTAGGCCCAGACGAAGACCGCGACATAGGCCGCCAGAGCGTGGCGCGCGCTCATGATGAACGCGATGCCGGCAGCCACCAGCAGCATGATCACGGCCCACGCCTCCGCGCTGATCCCCCATCCGCCCCAGCCAAGGTAGTAGAACAACTGCGTGACATTGGCGACGGTCGCCACGCTGATCCACCCGAGATAGACACTGAAGGGCGCCAGGATCGCCCAACGATCTCCCGCCCCGAGCTCCCTGCGCCCACGCCAGATCGTGAGGAAGATCGCGATGAGCGAGACCAAGAGAATCAGCATCGCCGGCACGGTGAGTGTGAAAAGCTCATAGTGCCAGAAGAAGATCCAGGCGATATTCGCCGCGCTGCTCACGGCATACAACAGCCCGATCCGCCTGATGTGCGGGTTGTCACGCTGTGAGGGCAGCAGTTGATAGATCGCAAACGCGATCAGGCCGAGATAGATCAGTCCCCAGATGGAGAACACGTAGCCCGCCGGTACGAAGTAGATATCGAAGCGATCGGAGATCTCACCTGTGTTGAGTCCGTTCAGGGGCAGTGCGTTAGCCAGCACGTTGACGATGATCATCGTCGCCGTCGCAACCAGGTTGATCCATGGCCAAGCTTTCTTCTCGTTCATCATCTTCTCCTCGATTGAGTTATGCATCTTCACCCGTCATTATACGGCATTGTCCAAGTTTTGTCAATATATAAGGGACATCACCTTGTCGACCTCGCGATCCCAAGTCCACGTGGGCAGAAGCTACGTCCGTGGTAGAATGCGACGTTGAATCGGCGGAGGCCGATGAATCCCTACCCACAGAAGGAGTCGATGCGTAGATGAAACGCCTGATCTCACTGGTCATCACTTTGATGATCCTACTGACGTCCCTACTGACCGCCTGTCAACCTATCGCCGAGGTTGAGCCCCTGGTCGTGCTGATCGCTAACGATGAAGGTCGGCTGACACCGACCTCTCACACATCCACCGTCGGTCAGTGGATGACGGGATGGGTCTACGACAGCCTCTATGCGCGTGACGTGGACCTCAACCCGGTGCCCTCCTTGGCCACAGGCGCCACACCAAGCGCCGATGGCCTGAGCTGGGAGATCACGCTGCGCGACGACGTCACGTGGCACGACGGAGAGCCTTTGACCTCCAACGACGTCATCTTCAGCTACGGCTTCCTGATGAAAGCCGGGTATGCACCACAGCTCGCCCCGATCGACCATATGGAGATTACCGGCGACCATGCGCTCAGAATCGCGCTCCGACAGCCTGCCCCCTTCTTCCTGCGAGAGGCACTAGCAAGCACCTACATCGTGCCGGCCCACATCTGGCGGGATGTGGATCCGGAAAGCGACGGCGTGAGGCAGTTCGAGGCCACCGTCGGCACCGGTGCCTACCGGCTCACGGAGGTCGTCCCGGGCGAGTCCTACACCTTCACTGCGAACGAGGACTACTTCGGGGGAGAACCACGGGTGCCGGTCATCCGGGCCGACATCATCACGGACCCGGCGCAGCGCGAAGAGCAACTCAAGAGCGGCGCTGCCGCGGCGATCCTGGATCCCATCGCGCCCACCCTGGCGGATCAATGGGAGAACCTGGAGGGGATCGCCCTATCCGAGGGATCCGACTTCACCAACTACGTGCTCTATGTCAACGGCTCTCGTGCCCCCTTTGACCAGACCCGGGTGCGGGAGGCCATCTCGATGGCCATTGACACCCGCGGGCTCGTCAATGCGGTGATGGAGGGGCGTGGGATGGCCCTGCCCAGCAGCTATTACCATCCCGATCTGCCCTGGGCCGTCGGCATTCCCCACGTCTATGATCCCGAAGCGGCCCGCGCACTCCTGGAGTTCTCCGGTCTGACCGACAGCGACGGCAACGGCATGCGCGAATGGAACGGGGAGCCCGCGACCTTTGCGCTGCTCTGCAACCGCAACCAGCCGACCGAGGTGGCGATCACCACCTTCGTCGCGAACGCGCTGCGGAGCGTGGGCCTCGACGCGCAACCCGACTGTGTCGACAATGACACCCTCATCCGCCACATCTGGCCGAACTTCGTCGCCGTGTCGGCGCCCGACTACGATCTGGCGCTCTGGTCCTGGCCCGGTGATTCGCAGCAGCTGCGCGGCTTCATCGGCTATCTCGTCGCCGATCCCAACACCGACGGATGGGCCAACCTCAGCGGGACGGTGGATGCCGATCTTGACGCGCTCTCCACGCAGCTCCTCACGACAGCGGGCGCCGAGCAGCGCGAGATGCTCAATGAGCAAATTCAGGACCAGTTCTCACGGGTGATGCCGATGATCCCCCTGATCTCACCCAACGTCAGCTATGCCTACCGACCCGACGCCTATGACGGCTGGGTCTACATGAAGGGCACGGGGATTATGACCGTCTGGTCCTTCCTGCCGTAGTTGGGGATATCGCGAACCTTGCCGCCTAATCCCAGCGCACCTCGCGGCCCGTCTCGGCGCTGCGCAACAACCCCTCCATCATCTCCTGGACGATCAAACCATGGCGCAGGGGCGCCTGGCACTCGATGCCGTCCAGCACACAATCGACGAAGTGGTCTGCCACCAGATCGAAGCCCTTGGAGACCTCGGGGAAATCGACGACCGAATCCTGAGGCGCGCCGTTCACCGTCTTGTAGATCGTCACCGGGCGCAGGCGCGCCCCGGCGTCGGTGCCGAAGAGCTCCACCTGGGTTTCCTCCGTCGGATGCTGGTGGCACGCCCAGAAGCTCTCGATCTGCAGGCCCACATTGCCCTCGAACCGGATGAAGCCTCCTGCATAGTCATCAGCGCCATAGCGCGACCAGTAATCCTGGGGCGGCTGGGCAAAGTTCCAGTAGCCCTCTCCGTGAGGCCCGAACTTGGCGCCCCCCACACCCATCACGCTGATCGGCTTCGGCTTTCCCAGGAGCCACCAGGCCACATCAAGCACGTGCACCCCCATATCACGGAAGGCGCCCCCACCCGGCTCGATGAAGGCGGAGTTCCAGTCAGGGATGCCACTGCGACGCACGCTGAGGGCCCGTGCATAGTAGAGCTCACCGAACTCACCCTCCTCGACCAGGTCCTTAAGGTAGATCGTCGGCGTGCTGAAGCGCATGCCCAGCGACATCATATTGACGACACCTGCCGCCTCGGCGGCTTCTACGAGCTCTCTCGCCGTCTCCTCAGAGTGTGACAACGGTTTGGTGACCAACACGTGTTTGCCGTTCTTCACGGCTTCCAGCGCCACCGGAACATGCACCTGGTTCGGCGTTGCCACCATCACCGCATCGATCTCGGGATCCTGACAGAGCTCGCGGTAGTCGCCGTACTTCTTGACCGGCTGCGGCAACTCGGGCGCGAAGTCATCCATCTTCCACTCGATGATGTCGCAGATCGCGGTCACCCGCCCTCGGGGATTACGCTGCAGCGATCGCCCGTTCGCGCGACCGATGCCCAAGCCCACGATCGCCACGCGTACTTCATCCATCATAGCACCTCCAGGAAGGCTGATCTCGAAGCAGTCACGTCATAGGGGCCAAGGGACAGGGAATCAGGCATCCGCCCTCTCCCCTGTCCCCTGTTACTCGTTACTCAGCCCTACCCGATGCACCAGGTCGGCGTGTTCACCAACTCCAGCTTGCCGCTCGCCGCCGAGCGGATACCGGCATCCAGGATCGCCATCGCTTCGATATTATGCTCGAGCTGCAGGGTCGGGTGCAGCGGCTCGCCGGTCTCCAGATGGTAGATGAACTCCTCCGCCAGCGTCGCACGTCCCTCGGGCAACGGATCCCCCTCCGTCACCAGATCGGGTTCCACCGCCTCGTAGCTCCGCGTGGTGTAGACCTTGAGCTCGCGATGGTCGATCACCATCGTGCCCGTGGTGCCGTAGACGATCGGACCCGTCGGGACACCGGTGTGCCATGTGGTCCAGGTGCCCTCGAGGATCGTCAGCGCGTTGGGGTACCGCACGGTGATGATGGCGTTGTCGTCGGCATCACCAAAGTGGCTGTTGATATTGGCCTTGACCGCGATCGCCGCGACAGCGGGCTCCCCAATGTACCAGCGCGACAGACACGCGCCGTAGCAGCAGTAGTCGAGCAACGCACCGCCACCCGGTGCAGCCTGGTGCCACCACTCTTTGCCCTTCTCGATGTCATCCCAGGCATCGTCCCCCTTCGAGTAGGAGAGCGGCCCTAAGGAGGCCCCATTCCGCCACTTTACCTCCCAGACGTCACCGATAGTCCCCGCATCGATCAGCTCCTTCATCTTGCGTACGGCAGGACTCCACGTCGTCGGCCAGTTCACCATCAGCTCCACGTTGTTGGCCTTGACCGCGCGTACCATCCGCAGCGCGTCCGAAAGGCTCGCCGACATCGGTTTCTCGGTGACCATGTGGATGCCCTTGGCTGCAAT
>JAXGUU010000213.1:0-7294 GCA_040774145.1 Anaerolineae bacterium | reverse complement strand
TACCGTGAAGTGGTTTAATGATGCAAAGGGATATGGCTTCATCTCCCGTGATTCGGGCGATGATGTCTTCGTCCACTTTTCAGCCATCGAGGCTGGTGGCTTCCGCTCGCTGCAGGAAAATCAGCGGGTTGAGTTCTCGGTTGAGCAGGGGGACAAGGGCCCCAAGGCCGTAGAAGTACGCCCCCTCTAGGCCGAGAGCGAGGCCGACGGCGCCGTCTCGGCTGCCTGGGCTTCACTTGGGCAAGGGAATGCGTGTTCGGGGCAACCTGAACACCTGACGTACCAGCAGTAGTCTGAACAAACCGCACAGCTCTCCGCAAGCTGTGCGGTTTTTTTGTTTCCCTATCGGGCTATCAGGACGCCGCTGGGGGCGCAATGGCCCATCAGGGACCCGTGCGGATCGGCGTCTCAAGTCGCGGCGCGAAGAGGCGGGGCTCCCAGCTGAGGACAAGGTCGTCACGGACACTCTCGCGATCGGGCAGCAGCGTCGACCACCACCCCTCGCAGGGCTCCCCGGGCTTAGCGACGCAGAGGCCAAACGGGGGATCCTTGTGCTCCAGAATGAGGGTCGTGTGGGTCTCGCCCTCGCCGTCGATGAGGTTGATCTCGAGGCCGTTGAAGGTGGCACCGGCTTCTCCGGTCGTCTCCGCGACGATATAAAGTGAGAGGAAGACACTCCCTTCATCGACCACGAAACCGTTGAGGTGGGTATCCCAATCGATTTCTCGTACGCCCAGACGCCGTCCTCCGTCGATCAGCCAGGCGCTTGCCCCGGCGTCGGGAGAGGTGGGGGTGTAGGTGGGTTCGGCTGTTGAGTCGGGCATGGTGAAGGCGATGGCGCCATCTGTGGTCGTGTCGGGCACAGCAGCTGCCATGACGTCATGCCTCGCCTGCGGTTCGACTGCAGCATCGACCAGGATCTCCGCATAGAGGTGCGGCCCGAAGCAGGTGTCATTGTCTGCACAGAGCTGCCAGTCTCCGCGGTACCGGCCCGGTTCGGAGGGTGCGGTGAGAGTTAGGGTGATCTCGACCACCTCGCCGGGATCAGCGGTGGGGATGCCCAGGTCCGACACGTTGCTCATCTGGGTGCCATCGGCGAAGCGCAACACGGTACTCTCAGTCCACGGGCAGGTCCCGCTGTTGCGAACACGCCAGGCCTTGAGCAAGGTCTCCCCTGGGCCGGCAACGGTGCCGTCCGGTATCGTTGCATCGCCGACGTACTCCGCGCCGTGTTTGCAGTGTGGGGCATCAGAGAGGGCGCCGGCGGCTTCGCCGACCCGGTCGGCCATCGGGGCGGAGGATGACCACGCTTGGGTGGGCCCGGCACGGCGGGCGGGGAGCGCGGTGCGGATCAGCAGGGTGGTGGCGAGCGTGCACAACAGTGCGGTGACCAACGCCGCAAGGATGAGCCAAGGCGTGCGCCTGGTCTTGGTTGGGACCTTGTCTGCGTCGGTATGGCGTGGTGTTGGGTCTATGGTCATCTTCTCTATGTTATCTTCCTTAGCTATCGGGCAACCGCTACAGTCTACCGCACGCGCGGCTCAAAGCAAGTCAGCCGGGGCTATCGTGCCGGGATGTTGGTCTGACGCAAAGGCGGTATACTGCACCCTCAGAGTGATCGTCAGCGGTGGTCATTGAATGGATAGAGGGGTGTGTGGATGATGCGGGGACCGTGGTCGGCGGCGAAGCCGCGCTTGCTCCGTCTGTGGCGCCGTACGCCGGCATGGGTGCAGGGGCGGATCGAGTGGCTGTTGTTGCCCAAGTTCCTGGTGGGCTCCATGGCGGTGGTGCTGGATGATGCAGAACGCGTGCTCCTTTTCCGCCATACCTATCGGAATGTCTATTCCTGGGGCTTACCCGGGGGTTGGCTCAAGGCTGGTGAGGCCCCCGGCGACGCTATTGAACGCGAGGTCTTCGAGGAATCGGGCTACCGGATCCGAGCGTTGCACCCGTTGGTGATCGGCGGGGATAAGGCGCTGCGCCGTCTTGACCTGATCTTTCTCTGCGATCTGGTCGGGGGCGCGTTCCGGCCTAGCGCCGAGGTCTCCGATGCGGGCTTTTTCACAGCGCATGAGATCGATGGACGGGTCGAGCCCTTTCACGTGCAGGTCGCGGCCTATGCCGCCAAGGTGATGCGGGGTGAGGTGGTGGGCCAACCGCCGACTGCGCCCGCTTTGCCCTCACGTCAAATGGGGTACAATGAGTAGGCGCCGTGTGCCCAGATCACGGCCTGTGACTGGATATCGATGAGTTGGTAGGATCGTCGGCCACGGCGGTGGGGAGACCCACGAGGGAGGAGGTTGGCCTTGACATCCAGTGTCCTGTTGCTCAATGCAAGCTACGAACCACTTGACATCATCCCACTGAAGCGTGCGATCTCGTTGATGTTGCGGGACCGTGTAGAACCCGCGTGCCATGAGTCCATCGAGATGCGTGGTGCATCGAGTACGTGGCACATCCCCACGGTGATTCGCCTGCGCTACTATATCAACGTGCCGCGTCGCGGCGTGACGTGGAGTCGCGAGGCCGTCCTGCGGCGCGACGGTTACGCTTGCGCGTACTGCGGTGTTCAGACCGGTGAACGCTACCGGGGTCGAATCCTGGTCAAGTCGGACTTCACGGTCGACCATATCCTCCCCATCAGCCGTGGCGGCAAGAATACGTGGGGCAATACCGTCTGTGCCTGCGCAAGCTGTAATCAGCGCAAGGCTAACCGGCTGCCGCACGAGGCGAGCATGAAGCTGCTCTGGGAGCCGAAGACGCCCCGTGCTCGTTATGTGGTCGCGTCGGGCGAGATCCCGGCGGTGTGGAAGGCTTACCTGGAGATCTAGTCTCGGACCTGGTGCCGATCGGTGGAGCGGGCGAGCCCGAGGGCTCGCCCGCTTTGCGTGGTGCCCGGTCAAGCGCCGACGGGTTTGCGCTGTTCGCGGGACGGGCTAGAATGCAGAATACGTTGGTCTTCGAGGGGCGGCAGCCTACGCACCGTCGGCTTGAGTCCCCGATGTAGCACAACCGACCTTCCTGGAGCGTGACAGTCAATGGGTATGCATCGTGGTGGGTGGGGCTCGCTTCTGCGCTATGACGACGAGGCGGGGCGCCCTAAGGTAAGCTGGGCCCTGGTTGTGCGTGTCGCGCGCTATGCGCGGCCCTATTGGGGAACCGTGGCCCTGCTGATCGTGGCGATCACGGTGACCTCACTCCTTGATCTCGTCCCGCCTCTGCTGTACCGCGAACTGGTCGATGTGGCCCTCCCTGAGCGGGACCCCGGGCTTCTCAACTGGCTGGCCTTGGGCTTGATCAGCCTGCCGGTGATCGGACGGCTGATCGGGATCGGACAGGCCTACCTTAGTGCCCGTGCAGGAGAGGGGATCATTCGTGATCTCCGTGAGTCGCTCTACCGGCACCTGCAGGCGATGAGTTTGCGTTTCTTCACGCACACGAAGACGGGTGAGCTGATGTCCCGCCTCAACAACGATGTAGGCGGGGCGCAACAGGCGGTGACCGGCACGCTCGTCAACCTCGTATCGAACGTCATTTCGCTGGTGACCACCTTAGCCGTGATGATCTCACTCGACCTGCGCCTCACGCTGATCGGGGTGGCTATCCTGCCCCTGCTGATGTTGCCGGCACGGCGGGTCGCCGTCTTCTTGCGCCGGATCACGCGTGACTATATGGATGTCAACGCGAGGATGAACGCCTTGATGAATGAGACGCTCAATGTCAGTGGGGCGCTCTTGGTCAAGATATTCGGTCGCGCCGCCGATGAGAACCAGCGGTTCAGCGAGCGTGCCGGTGAGGTGCGCGATCTCGCCGTGCGCAGGTCGATGGTGGCACGGCTGTTCTACACCGGACTGGGGCTGACGGGGGCTCTGGGAACGGCACTCGTCTTCTGGGCGGGTGGACACTATGTGCTTCGCGATGCACTGACCATCGGCACGATCATCGCATTCAGCAGCTATCTCGGTCAGCTCTACCGACCTCTATCGGCGCTGGCTAATGCTCAGGTGGAGTTCGCGACCAGCCTGGTCAGCTTCGAGCGGGTCTTCGAGGTTCTCGACCTGCCGATCGAGATCGACGACCGCGTCGACGCCATCGAGATTACCGAACCCCAGGGGCGCGTGCGCTTCGATGGCGTCTGGTTCAGGTATGAGGGTGACCGGGAGGTCCCGCAGTTGGGGACGGTTCGCAGGCTCGGCTGGCACGGCATGGCAGCGGCTCAGGATGAGGTCACTAAGAGTGGGGCGCGTCGCGAGGAGCTGCACCGCGCGGCGCTGGAGGATGAGGCACGAGGGCGGTCTTCTGAGGAAGAGAGACACGAAGGGGTGGAGGTGCAAGGCCCGTTGTGGGCGCTGAGAGACATCAGCTTCGAGATTCTGCCCGGTCAACTCGTCGCGCTGGTCGGGCCCAGCGGCGCCGGGAAGACGACGATCACCTACCTCCTACCGCGGCTCTATGACCCGACCAAGGGACGGATACTGCTCGACGGCGTTGATCTGCGCGACATCCGCCTTGTCTCGCTCGCCGAGACGATCGGCATGGTCACGCAGGAGACCTACCTGTTTCACGATACGATCCGTGCCAATCTGCTTTATGCGCGTCCTGATGCCAGGGAAGCCGAGCTGGTCGCCGCGTGCCGCGCCGCGAACATCCACGACTTCATCGCGTCGCTCCCCGACGGCTACCACACGATCGTGGGCGAACGCGGCTATCGTCTCTCCGGCGGTGAGAAGCAGCGCGTCGCGCTGGCACGCGTGATCCTCAAAGACCCTCGCGTGCTGATCCTCGACGAGGCGACAAGTCATCTGGACTCCGAGAGCGAGGCGCTGATTCAGGAAGCTCTTGAGCACATCATGCGGGATCGAACCAGCCTGGTCATTGCGCACCGGCTCAGCACGATCCTTTCGGCGGACTTGATCCTGGTCCTTCAGGATGGAGAGATCGTGCAGCGCGGCACCCACGAGTCGCTGTTGGCTGAGGGCGGTCTCTACCATCAGCTCTACGAGCGTCAGTTTGCCCTTCCTGAGTAAGGGGGAGATATGAAGTTCTTTGACTGCAATGCATTCTTCGGGCTGCCTGCGCGTCGACCTGTCGCACCTGTGGCTACTGCCGAGCACCTCCTTGCGGAGATGGACCGCGCGGGCGTCGATCGGGCCCTGGTCTGGCACATCGCACAACACGACGTCGCGCCGCAGACGGGCAACACGATGCTGGCAGAGGCCATCGCGGGCCACGAACGCCTGCTGGGCTGTTGGACGGTGCTGCCCAATCAGGGACGTGAGTTTCCTCCGCCGGCGGCGTGGTTCGAGCAGATGAAGGCGGCGCACGTTGTGGCGCTGCGCGCCTTTCCCGATTCGCATCGCTTCCTGCTCAACGAGGTGTCGCTGGGATCACTGCTCATCGAGATGGTGGAGCGACGGATTCCGCTCTTCCTCTCCGTCAAACGCGGGATCGCGTGGCAGGCGATCTACGACCTGTTGGCGACCTACCCGACCTTGACCTGTGTTATCTGTGATCATGGGTGTTGGGGTGAGGATCGTATGTTCCGTCCCTTGCTGGAGCGCTATCCGAACGTCCATGTGGACACGGCGCAGTACCTGCTCGACGGCGGCATCGAGGCGTTGGTCGCCGATTATGGTGGCGGACGGCTGCTCTTTGGCAGCGGCTTTCCCGAGTCCTACTTCGGCGGGATGATGACGGCGCTCAAGCACGCTCAGATCCCCGAGGAGGCGAAGGTGGCCATTGCCCACGGCAACCTGGAGCGATTGATTGAGGAGGCTCAGCTATGAACGGAGCGATGATCGAGCGATCTGATCTCGCGCGAGAGTTCTGGGTGCACGGGCAGGCGGCCTCCTGTCCTATCTACGATATGCACGGCCATATGGGGCCCTATCACTCGATCTACTTTCCGCGAGGTGATACCGCGGAGATGATCCGTACGATGGATGAGGCCGGTGTGCGACTTCTGGTCTTCTCGCACCACGCCGCGCTCAACTCACCGGATCTGGCGAACCGCCCCTCGGTCGAGGCGGTGCGACGTTTCCCGGAACGGCTGCGTGCTTATTGCGTCGTGAACCCCAACTACCCCGAGCAGCTCGCGCGCGATCTGGAGGCCTTTGACACGCTCTTCCCCGATGTCTACATCGGCTTCAAGTTCCTCTCCGATTACCATCAGATCGCGCTGACCGACGCGCGTTATCAACCCGCGTGGGCGTGGGCTGACGCCCGCGGTCTCCCTGTGTTGGCTCACACATGGGGGGGCAGTCGCTTCGACGGCGAGGATGTCGTACGGGAGGTCGCAGAGCGCTATCCGAGGGTCAAGCTGCTCCTCGGGCATTCGTGCCACGGTGCATGGGACGCGGCAGTGCAGTTGGCGCGAGACTTCCCCAACGTCTATCTGGAGCTGACCGCGGTGTTCGATGACCGTGGGGTGATCGAGAAGTTCGTTGGCGAGGCCGGGTCGGAGCTGATGCTCTTCGGGACCGACCTCCCCTGGTTTGATCCCCATCACGCGATCGGTGTGCTGCTGAATGCTGACATCACCGATGAGGACCGCCACAACATCTGTCACCGCAACGCTGAGAAGCTGCTGGCCCCAATCGTGCCGGCGCTGACCGGTGGCGTCTAGCGTGTCGGCATGAAGCGTTCCCGATCACGCCATCCGGCTGTTCAGGCGCTGCTGCGCGATCCTCTGATCCTGCCGTTCTACATACCCTCGTTTGTGACGTTTCTGGGGCATGGCATCCTGAGCCCGGTTCTGCCGCTCTACGCTGAGGACTTCGGCGCCTCCTACGCATGGGTCGGGGCCTTCATGTCCGCGCAAGCCCTGGGCATGCTGCTCACCGATCTGCCGAGTGGGCTGCTGCTGCGTCGCATCGGGCTGCGGCGCGCGACCGTGATCGGGCTGGTGATCATGGTCGCGATGGAGATCGCCTATTTCTGGGCGGGATCCATTCAGGAGGCCTTTGCCTATCGACTGCTCTCCGGCTTCGGGTCGGCGCTCTTCGGTGTCGCTCGTCACGCCTATGTCACCGAACACGCTTCGGTGGCGAGTCGTGGACGAGCCCTCGCGCTGTTCGGTGGGTTGATTCGTGCGGGGAGGTTCTTGGGGCCACCGATTGGCGGACTCGTCGCCGTACGCTGGGGCATGCGGGTGCCCTTCGTGGTTGCGGGTGTGGTGGGCAGTCCGGCCATTCTGATGGTGCTCCTCTTCCTGCGGAAGGACGGTGCCTCACGCACCGCAGCGCCGGGACATGACAGAGATCCGGCTATCCCCACCGGTCGGCTTCTGCCTCTG
>JAXGUU010000212.1:0-7302 GCA_040774145.1 Anaerolineae bacterium | reverse complement strand
GTCAGCCCTGCATCGTCGCGGCCCGGCGGCTCCTTGGTCGCATACAGCATGACCGGCACATCGAGGAGCTCGGCGACCTTGACCGCGGACCGCTCGTCGCCGAAGTCCAACGGGCAGAGGATCAAGCCGTCAACCTTCTCACGGCGGAAGTACTCCGCCACGACCTCAGCCTGATCGAGCGTGGAGACGGTACCATGGGGTGTCAGGCCCTTCGCAGCATCGAGCGTCGCGCCATCGGGCGCGGGCTGGGGCACCACAATCTCCAGGCCTTCGACTTTGGCGAAAGCCGCCAGACTATCCGCCCGCATCTTCTCGCACCAGGGCGTGAAACGGAAGCGATATGAGGGGACAAATCCAATCTTGACCGAAACAGCTGCAGACATAAGGGTTACCTCGCTTGAGTATTGATCGACAATGCCGGCTATCAACCACGCATCAGGAACGCGCGGACGGCTTCCACATAGGCTTCAAAGGCCTCTCGCCGGATGTTGTGCCCGGCCTCGGGTAGATGGACGACCTCGATCCGATTGTTGAGCGCTTGGGCCGCCTCCGCGAGCTCCTGGGTCACGATGCCCCCCTTCTCGGTATCCGCTGTGATCAACAGGGTAGGCACAACAATCGCCGACGCGATCTCCGTCCATGGCTTGGGCTTCGTCTCCCAGCCGCCGGCGACGTTGGGGCTGAGCTGCTGCTTGGAGAGCGCCCATGGCGCCAGTTCGTCCTCCTGCCAAGAGGGCGACTGCTCGCGGCAGAGCGCGATCAGCTCCTCGATCGACATCTGACCCTGCTTCACGATCTGCGCTCGGCGCTCCTCGAGCCAGGCAGCGCGCTCCTCAGGCGTCGTCCCCCGGCGCATACGTCGAGGGCTCTCATCGTCCCACCAGGCCGGGTCCTCCAGCACCACCTTGCTGAAGCGATCGGGATAGGTGGCCGCCGCCGCGGCGGCAGTCGAGGCGCCCATCGAATGGCCGAGGATCGCGGGCTTCTCCAGCCCGAGCGCCTGCACGAAAGCAGCTACGTCATCGGCGCGATCCGCCGTCGTATAACCGCTCTCCGGCGCTTCCGACAACCCATGGCCCCGTGCATCGACCATCACGACGTCGAAGTCGCCTTCCAGGCGACGCGTGATCGGCGTCCAGCACAGCCCGTTGTCACTGTAACCATGACATAGGACCAGGGGCGGCTGGGTTCCATCACCCGTGCGCCAGTAGTGCAACCGAATGCCGTTGGCCTCGACGAAGCCGTCGGGCCATGTCGTCAGCAGCTTCTCGTTCTCATCGGTCATCTGAATGCTCCTTGGTCTATTGAGGTTAGTCCAGCGTCTCGCGCGACGTGATGCGCGCCTCATCGAGCACCAGACCCAGGCCTGGAAGTTCAGGCAACGCCACGCTGCCCTTCTCAGGGGCATAGGTGGTCTTGTAGAAGGCCTGTTTGCGCGGCTGGTGTCTGACAAGGACTTCAACATAGGGCACGGTCGCGGGCGACTGCGCTCCGGCAACGTGGAGCGCCGCCAACAGCGAATGCCCGTGAGCGACCATCGGTACTTCGAAGGAGGAGGCCAGCGCGCAGATCTTGACGAGTTCGGTGATGCCGCCGGTCCAGTCGGGGTCGGTCTGGATGACGTCAATCGCGCCTGCCGTGAGCAGCTCCTTGACCTGCCAACGGGTGTAGACGTGCTCACCGGTCGCCAGCGGCACGCGAGAGGCCGCCCGCAGCTCCCGGAAGGCGCCCACGCGCTCAGGCGGCAACGGCTCCTCCAGCCAGGTCAGGTTGTAGGGCTCCATCGCCCGCGCCATCTCGGCAGCATAGCTCAGGTTCCAGCCCATGAACGCATCGAACATCAGCGGGTAGAAGGGACCTAAGGCCTCGCGCAGTGCCCGCACCAGCACGACATTGCGCTCCTTGCCCGCCTCGCCGTCGCCCGGTCCGTAGCGGAAGAACCACTTCTGTGCGGTGAAGCCCTGCGCTCTGAAGTCGAGAGCCACCTCGACGGCAGCCTCGGGGTCGACAGAATAGCCCAGCATGCTGGCATAGGCGGGCACGCTAGGACGCGTCGGCCCACCGAGCAGGCGGTAGATCGGCTTGTCCCAGGCCTTGCCCTTGATGTCCCAGAGCGCGCAGTCGACCGGACTGAGCCCCGTCATAAAGAGACCCGACCGCCCGTGCCGGTCGAGCCGCAGCATCTGATCATGAAGCAGCTCCGTTGCTAACGGATCGCGACCGATAAGATAGGGGCGCAGGGTAGCCCGGATGACGTCGGCCTGAGAGGACTGGATCGGGCCGAAGAAGCCGGAGATCCCGGCATCGGTCCGGATCTCCAGGAAGAGATCACTGATCTCTTGCGGTCCTACGGGGCCCGGCCCCGCAGTGCGCGCGTTGAACTCGGGATAGATATCGGCAGCCTGCGACTGCCGGTTCCCTGACGGGAAGGGCGGGCTCTCCCAGACCCCCTTCACCTTGAGCACGACCACATCTGTAATCTTCATCATCGCTCCTTGTTCAGGCTAAATCGCCCGATAGCCGTCCGGCGGGGTCCACGCCAGATCGACACCGTCATCACGCAGCGCAGCCTGCAGCACCGCCACATCCAGCTCTCGGAGCCGGCACCCGCGGGCCACCGACATCGCCGCCGCCAACCCCGCCGCGTGACCCGTCGCCACACAATTGCCCATGCTCTTCCCCGCCGAGGCCGCGACATGGGACGCCGAGATGCAGCGCCCTGCCGTCACCAACCCGTCCAATGTGTCGGGCACCAGCGCCCGATAGGGCACGTCGTGCACCTGCATCGGCTCATAGCGCGTGAAGCCGATATCGAGCATGCCGCTCCGCCAGGCGATGGCATCGTCGAAGCGCCGCCCCGCCATGGCATCCTCCTCGGTGAGGATATAAAGGCCCTTCACCCGGCGCGTCTCACGCACACCCACCTGGGGTCCGGTCGCCGCCAACTGGACGCGGGCGAAGGCCGGCCCGCCATACTCCCGTAGCGCACCGACGATCTGCAGCGCCTGCCGGCGGCTATACGCCTCGCCGGTCGTCAGATCCGCGATCAGGGTGCCGTCGAGCACCCCATGAAGCTTGGTGCCGCTGTGGTTGATGACCAGCGCGTTGTCGATCGGGAAGGGTGGTCGCTCCAGCCCCATGCTCTCAGGCAGGAGGGGGTAGCGGTCGCGCGCCTCCTCCACCAGCCGTCGCAAGCCCCCCTCCTGCTGGAACGCACGCGCCGCGGGCACGTCGACGTTGGTGATGATCATGTTCAGGGTCATCGGTGAGAGAAAGCCGTCGGGATCGCGCCCCTTGAGGGTGGCGGCACCGGCATAGGCGGCGACATCGGCATCGCCGGTCGCGTCGACCACAGCGCCCGCCTTGATCTCGACCATGCCGGTCTTGGTCGCCAGGACCACGGCAGTGATCCGTCCGTCGTCCGTGCGGGCGTCCACTACACGGCTGTGGAGCCAATAGCGACAGCGGGCCTCGTGCAGCGCATCCATCACCGCGACCTTCAGGTACTCGACGTTGCAGACGAGAGCATGGTCCGAGATACGCACCGCATCGTCGCCGTAGCCGAGCAGCCGCGCGATGATCGCCTCGTGAACCGCGCCACGCGGCACGCCGGCGGGACGCATCTGGTTGATCGGCATCCCGCATCCGTAGGCGGCAACGCCGCCGAAGAAGCCATAGCGCTCCAGAAGTAAGGCGTCGGCCCCGGCACGCGCAGCCGCGATCGCCGCACCGACGCCCGCAGGCCCGCCTCCGATCACCACGACATCGACCCGCGTTCCGCTGTTCAACCGCTCCTTCATCCGACGCCCTCCATATCGAGCATCATGATCTTCCGCTCACCCGTATGAATCGTATCCACCGTCAGGAACCGACCGTCCGCCGACCAACGCGGGTGCAGGTCGCAGCGCATATCGCCCGTAGCACCCTCCACCCGGTGGAGAAAGCGTCCCAGGATCACCCACTCACCGCTCGCGACATCGACCAGGGCCAGCTGCTGCACGCCGTCGGCGTCCGGGTAGGTATCCGCCGCCATCCAACGTCCATCGGGCGAGAAGTTGAGGTGGCCTGCCGGTCCCATCCCCGCCGAGATGCGCTGGGCCTGAAAGGGATGATGTGTCTCGTCGAAGACGACGTATTCGTGGCCCCGACCGCACCAATCGGCGTCGACCAGGATCTCGCCGGGCGTGCGACCCCAGATCTGATGCGAGATCGCGCCATTGCGCCAGTAGATGTCGGAGAGGCTGCAGCGCAGGTCGCTGCCGGGCGCGTCACCCAGTGCCATCGTGTAGAGGTAGGTGCGCCAGGGTCGTGCCGGGTCCATCTGCGGTGCGGTGCGGAAAAGCACCATCACGCGGCTGGCGTCGCTGTTGAAGATCGCGTGGTTCAGCCATATGTAGGCGCCGTCGAGGTCGTAGGGAAAGGGATGGGCCTCGATGAACTGACGGTAACTCGCGATCAGGCGCGACGCACCCGTGTGCATGTCCACCAGGAAGAGCCCGTCGTTATCCGGATCAGGTGCCGGATCCTCACGAGGCAGGGGTGCCAGAGCGTAGGAGTAGCCACGGCGCGGGATGCGGGCGAAGTTGAGGGAAACGCCCCAGCGCCCATCGCGTGAGATCGTGTAGAGCGGTAGCTCATAGCGCCCCACCTCGCCCTCGTCCAGGCTGTGGATCCTGGCGATGGCCCGCCAATTCCCATCCTGCTGCACGAAGTCGTTGAAGACTAACGTGCGCGGGCGATGATGCAACCAGAGCGTCATCGCACCCTGCTGATGGCACCAGGCGAGGGTCTCGGCGACCTTGCGGAAGGTGCGCGTCTCGCGGTCCACCACCCCCACGTCGGCGGGCTCGCCCGGCTCCGGCAAGTGGTCCTGCTGGGGACTGCGCAGGGCCAGGTGGTGACGGTTTGTCGCATCCCAGGGGCAACGGTCGTAGTAGCCGAAGGCATAGTGTCCGGGCTCCGGGGTCAGGTTCACCCAATCAATCTGCGACGACATCTCCATTTAGGGCACCTCCTCCGGGGATTGTACTATGCTCTGTGAGTACCACAAAGAGCGACGGCAGACCGGTTGAGTTGACAGGACCGTCGGAACCCGGTACAACATAGCTGCGAACCCAGCCGCGCTGCTCACCCACCCCTTGCGCGACGACGACCCCGGCAGCGCTGCCGACGTAGGAGTTGGCCCATGTACATCAGAGAGCATCGGAGGTGAGCCATGGCCGTCATCACCATTTCACGAGAGCTGGGCAGCGGAGGAGATGCTATCTGCGACATGATCTGCGATCAGCTGGGGTTCTGTCGCGTCGACAAGGCCGTCCTGATGGACGTTGCCCAAGAGGCGGGCATCGATGTCGATGCCGTGCTCGAGATGGAGCGAGGCTTCGCCAAGCGGGCGCGCCTGGTCAGCGGCGAGATGACCTCGCTCTACCGCAAGCAGCGCACGGCCTTCGAGAAAGAGGGCGTCATGGATGACCGCACCTTCGCCGACGTGATGCGCGACGCCGTGGAGGACTATGCCCGGCAGGGCGAGGCGGTGATCGTAGGGCGCGGCGGGCAGATGATCCTGCGCGATTGGCCCAACGTGCTGCACGTGAGGCTGTTCGCGCCCGAGCAAGTCCGAGCGCAACGCTTGATGGCACGTGAAGGACTCACAGAGGTCGTAGCGCTGCGGCGCGTCCAAGAGTCGGATGAGCAAAAGCGCCAGTTCATCCGTCAGATGTTCAATAACGCCGATTGGCGCAACCCCAAGTATTACTCGCTCACCATCGACACGGCGAGAGTCCCAGCCGAGGCCGCCGCGCAGATCATCGTGCTGGCGGCGAAGGCGGTTGAACAAGCGTAATCGCCAAGGTGTAGCGCAATCGTCTCGATTGCGGCGCATGCGCAAGCCGGAGCACCGCTTCTGAGCGGCATGCGCTTCTGAGCGGCATGGGCTACACCCTGGCGGGCATCAACACGCGAGATAGCGGGCTATCCCAGCGCGCGCAGCCTCAGTCGCGCTTCCGTGTGACCGGGGGCCAGCTCCAGCACCTCCTCGAACGACGCCCGGGCGTCCGCGATCTGTCCCAACTCCGCTTGCACCAGACCGATGAGATAGATCAGGTGGATCCGGCGCCGCGTCTCCATGTCCGCCTCGGCGAAGACGAATTCGGGCACGGATGTCGCAAAGCCCTGCTTGGCAGCCTCGTCCAGCTGGGCCGTGGCCTTCTCCAGCATCGCGGTCAGCTCCGCTTCGGCCTCCTCATCGCGCCCCAGCGCCCGCAGCGCCTTCGCGCGGTGGATCGTCGTCTCGGACACGCCGTCCGCGCGCGCGTTCAGCACGTAGCCGAAGGCCGCCTCAGCGCCGGCCGTATCGCCCAGCGCCTGCTTTGCCTGCCCCACGCCAACGTAGACGTCGACATCGGGCCGGAAGGCATGCTTACGCTCGCCCAGAACCTCAGGGTACGGCGCCAAGGCACGCTCGAAGTGCGCGAGTGCCGTATCGGGATGGCCCGCCTCCAACGCTTCCCGACCCAGGAGCAGCAGCGATTGAACGTATTGGTGCGAGATGCGGCCCGTACCGCCCTCCCAGGGATGGAAGCGACGCGAGAGCATGTAGTCGAGGGCCTTCTGCGGCTGACCGGTCTGGTTGTAGAGCGTCGCCAGCTCGACGGAGAGATCGTCACGATCGCGGACCAGATCGAGGTGTGCCTCGAGGCGAGCCCGCCTCTCCTCGGGCAGCGTGCCGATGCGGGCGAGCACTTGATCGAGCTCGGCGAGCACGCGATCGTCGGCAGGGTTCGTGGAGAAGGCCCGCTCGTAGAAGCGTAGGGCCTTCTGGGGGTCATGCTCGACGTTGTAGGCCGCGATGCCCAGATTGCGCCAGGGCGTGGCAAAGTCGGGATCCAGGTCGGCGGCGCGCTCCCACTGGCGGATCGCCTCGTCGTAACGCTTCTTGTCGTAAGTCAGGTTGCCGAGGTAGTAGGCGACGCGCGCATCGTCCGGGTAGAGCTGCTGAACGTGCTCAAGGATCAGCATTTCCTCCAGCCGCACCGGGAAGCAGTAGTCGGTCGGCATCTTGGACGCCCGTTCATAGAGGATGCGCCCCTCATCGTCGCGTCCGAGCTGGTGGGCGAAATAGCCCAGCGCGTAGAGCACGGTGGGGAAAGCGCTGCCGTCCTCGGGGCCGACCAACCGTGAGAGTAGATCGCCCGCCTCGTCCCATAGCGCCGCATTGGCGTAGTCGAAAGCCATGTCGAGGTAGGCCTGGATCTCGGAGAGCGGATCAGAGACCGCCATCATCTCGGTGAGCTCGTCGAGCTG
>JAXGUU010000211.1:0-7336 GCA_040774145.1 Anaerolineae bacterium | reverse complement strand
CGACTTCACCGGCGACGAGTGACTCCCAGACCACGCCCACCATCAGCAGTGAGAGATTGAAGCTCGCCACGGCGATAGGGCTCTTGGTCGGGACGATCACGGTGACGTCGGCTTCCCGCGCCGGCAGCACGGTGCCCGAGTTGGTGATGCAGACGGTTTTCAACCCCTTCTTGCGTGCCATACGCACGGCATAGCCCGTGTCCAGGCCCGGGATACCGATGGCCAGGGCGAGCAGTGCCTCGCCCTCGTTCATCTGCGCCACGACGGCTGCGGTCTCCGAGATGCTCGGCTGGAAGTAGGCGGCGGGAATGCCGACAGTCGGGTCGAGGCTCTTGGCGAGGTAGGCCGCCATATCGTAGGAGGTGAATTCGCCCGTGATCCAGATACGGGTGGCGCCCTTGAGGATCTCAGCTGCCTGCGCGAGGGATTGTGTCTCCGTTGTGCGGAAGTGCTGAAGTTGTTGCTGAGTGTTGTCGAGAATGACGTTGATCACGTCCTCTTCGGTCTTGGCCTCCTTCGCCTCGCGATAGGTCGCCGTGACCTGGTCGCGGACGTAGCGCTTGATCTCCCGAGAGAGCTCGCGATAACCTGAATAACCGATCTCCTGGGAGAATCGCACCACGGTCGCGGGGTCTACGTTGACACGTCGCGCGAGCTCGCTTGCGGTCAGGAATGCGGCGTCCAGTGTGTTCTGCATGATGAAGTCCGCCAGCTTCCTGAAGCCAGGGGTTAGGGCGTCATAGTATTCACGAATGCGCTCCTTAAACACGTTCGGCCTCCTCTTTTCGTATGATGTGTTGACGTTATGCTGCTATGTTGCTGATCGCCCGGTGACGTGTTCCCCAAGACCGAGCGGCCACAGAGTGGCGCAAAGGGTGTCGACGATCTCGACCCCGATTTGCCGTATCGGCGACAGGACGCCTTACCCCTGCCCGGCGTTGTCCTGCCAGATGTTTTGGGGCCCGGCGACCTCGTACTCCGGGGTCTCGGACCTCAGCTTGAGCAGATCGCCCATACGCTCCTGGTGTGCCTGAACCCGTGCCTTCATCTCGTCGGTGCCGGGCGTCATCAGCGCCTCCCAGATCAGGCTGATGACCTCCATCATCGGGCCGAACGACGCGACACCTGCGGGGCTCTTGTGCGGCACGATGATCGAAACGTCGGCGAGCCGTGCGGGAAGCGCGACGCCGGAACCCGAGATGGTGATCGTCTTGATGCCCATCTCCTTGGCCAGTCGGACTGCATACCCCGCATCGATGCTGGGTTCGTTGCCTGCGAAGGTGAGCAGGACATCGCCGGCTACCATCCGCGTCAGGGCTGTGGCCGTACCGGCCATACTCGGATCAAACACCAAGGCATTGAGGCCGCCGCTCGTCATCTGTTTGGCGATGAACTCGGCGATGCTGTACCCGGCAAACTCACCCGTACACCAGATGACGCGGGCGTCCTTGAGGGTGTTCACGGCATCGACCACGGTGGCCAGATCAGTGGTGACGAAGTACTCGACGTTCTGCTGTGCGTTCTCGACCAGGCCCCGGAGGATCTCTTCCGTAGAACCGGCTTCCTCAACCTTACGGTACGAGGAGGTGACGCGATCCCGAACGTAGCGCTTGATCTCGCGCGACAGCTCGCGGAAGCCGGAGTAGCCCAGCTCCTGGGAGAAGCGCACGACCGTCGCGGGGTCGACGCCGACCCGACGCGAGAGCTCCGTCGCCGTCAGAAACGCCACATCCAGGGTGCTGTCCATCATGAAGTCGGCGAGTTTACGGAATCCGGGTGTCAGATCGTCGTAGTTCTCTCGAATTCGCTCCTTAAACATGGTTAACCTCCCCACGCTATCCTAAGCATCTATCCTCGGAGACGGCTAGGGTAATCCCGGTGCATACCAGTCTACTGAGGAATATTTTGTTTCATCATAATTCTAGCACTCAAAAAGCCATATGTCAAGTACCCCTCCACGTATCAACGCAATTTGAGCCCCTCGAGCTATGTCCCGACTTGATCTGTAGGGATGGGGCCCGAGTCGGCGACCTTCCGGGAAGCCAGGAGGCGCGTTGTGTCGTGCGTGCTTCGGTGTCCGGCGCCTGTGCCGGGTTGGGCGGGGCTCGTCGAGCTTCCCGGAAGGGGACGCTCGGACGGGCCTCGAGGTGCATGGTACAATGGGGACCAATGGCTAAGCGGATGAGGTGGGCGTGGGTAGGGCTGGGCCTGGCACTCTGGCTGACGGCGTGTGGATGGGTCGATGGTTCCTTCGTGGTCCGGACGACGCCGACGCCGGAGATGATGTCGCAATGGGCGAACGAAGCAACGGCGAGTTCCGCGTTCGGCATTCCCGACTGGAGCCCCAACCGTGCCACCGGCGCGCCTGAGATCGATCTGTGTGCCGACGACCCCCGGGCCTGGGCGTCAGCACGGGGTAACGGTGTGGAGTGGCTGCAGCTCAGCTATCCCAGGCCCGTCGACGCGCTGGAGGTGAGGGTCTATCAGACCTACGGTCGTGGGGCGATCTCGCGTGTTACTCTGTTCGATGTTGAGGGTACGGGCCACGTTGTCTGGGAAGGTGTCGACGAGGTCGAGCCGTGCCCGGGGATGCTGGCGGTTCGTGTCGCCGATCTACCCCTGCCCGTGGCGACGGTGCGTATCGATCTGGATGAGTCCCGGACCGGCGGGTGGAATCAGATCGACGCAGTAGAATTGATCGGTGTGCCCTGGGTTGGCCCCCCGCGCTAGTCGTCGCGGGTCAGGCGACGTCGGAGCGCCTCAGGGATCGTCCCGCCCTTCTTCAGGATGTCGATGATCTGCTCCGGTGAAGGAGGGGGCGCGGTATCGGGCATGTCGAGTCCGAAGGTGTCCGCCGAGTGCGTTGGGGCGCCTGCGTAGAGTGTGGGGTCGCCGTGGCTCGCAGCCTCCAGCGGCAGATTCGCGTCCATGACCCACGTGAGGACGTCCGCCGGCGATGACGCCAGGACCGTGTGGGCAGGAAGCTTGTCGTGCTCAGGCAGGCCGGTCGGGACAGCGGAGAGGGACATCGTCGACCTGGGACGGCTGTCCAGCGCCTCGATGGTCGTCTCCGGCGTGCGCCCGGTCAGGACCACACGATCGGCGGCAGCCAACGCGACCTGCTGGAGGACCGCGTCCCAGGCGGGCTGCGGCAGCACATCGGGCGGCAGCGGGCTCACGATGAGCACGCGGGCCGCAAGTGGGTCGTCCGCAACGATGGGGAGGACCTGATCGGAGCCCAACCCCGACCGGGCAAAGAGCAGCATCTCGCCCTCAGCCGTCGCCAGCTCCTCCAGCACAATCGCTGCCTGGGGGCTGTCTTGGTAGACGCCTAGGAGGAGGTGTTCACCCAGCAAGAGGCTCACGACCTCGCGGGCGCTCTCTCGATCATCATCCGACAGCTCGCCGGGGGGCAGGTAGATCAGGACACGGCTAAGGAGGTCGGCGTCACCGCGGTAGAAGAGAAGCGCCGGCTGAAGTTTGGGCGGCAGCGTCTCGAGCCCTGCCGGGTAGTAGGGGGCATCCCAGTTGATCGCGGAGACCGTTGGTTCGGTCGGTGGTGCGTGGCGTGCATAGGCCTCCGTCAGTTGCCGTGCCTCGGAGGACGAGAGCCCAAGCTGCGGAGCTGCCGCCGGCAGCTCCGCCATCGCCTGGTCCACCGCAACGCCTGAGGCCTGCCAGGCACGCAGCAGCTCCTTGGACCGTAGGGTGGGCAGGCCACTGTCGAAGAGCAGCCAAGCCCGCAGTGCGTTCTCCCTGTCCATCAGCGCCTCCTAGGTCTCCTCAGGTTCGCGTTGCAGCAGGATCGTGACCGGCCCATCGTTGACCAATGCGACCTGCATATGCGCGCCGAAGACGCCCGTTTCGACTTCGACCCGCTCGCTCCGCACGGCGGCGATGAAATGCTCGACCAGGGGTTCCGCAACGTCGGGCGCCGCGGCGGGCACAAATGAGGGTCGAAACCCCTTGCGGGTGTTGGCGCAGAGCGTGAACTGGGAGACGACCAGTACCTTGCCGCCCGTGGTCTTGACCGATAGGTTCATCCTGCCCTCGGTGTCCGCAAAGATGCGCAGGTTGGCTACTTTGTGGGCTAACCACGCTGCCTCAGCCTCGGTGTCGCCCTCGGCGACGCCCAGGAGCACCAGGAGCCCATGGTCGATCTCGCCCACGACTTCGCCGTCAACGCTCACCGAAGCGCGCGATACACGCTGAACGACTGCTCGCATAGCTCCTCTTCTCTACGCCTTGGGTCCGTTGTCAGGCCATTCCGAGTGCAATCACAAAGGCGATCGCGATGCCCCCGTCGTGGCTGAGGCTGATCGACCAGGTGTTCAGTCCCTTCTCGATCGCGAGGCGCTCAGCGCGTCCGTGCAGCGAGACGAAGGGCTGACCGCTCCTGTGGTTGAGCGTCTCGACGTCCAGCCAGCCGATGCCGATGGGTGACATCAGCCGCATCCCAACGCCGAGCGCTTTGGAGACCGCCTCCTTGGCGGCGAAGCGTGCAGCCAACTCCGCGGGTCGTCCCCTGGAGAAACGCATCTCGTCCGGTGTGTAGACGCGGGTCAGAAAGCGTGTGCCGTAGCGGTCCAGCACGTGGGCAACGCGCGAGATCTCCACGAGGTCGACGCCGGTAGCTAAGTTCATCGGTCGTCCTCGATCGTGCCGGTCGTCGAGGCGGGCGTTTCGGGTCCGGCGACAGCGAGGGCGTAGTGGTCCAGATCCAGCCAGTGCAGCGCGGCGTCCTGCACCTGTTCGAGGGTGACGGCACGTAGCATCGCCGCGTAGGTCTGGAGATAGTCGAGCCCCAGCTGATGGCGCTCGATGTTGACGAGGGAGCGTGCCACGCCCTCGTTGGTCTCCAGATAGAGGGGCAGGCTTCCCGTGAGGTATGAGAGCGTGTCCTCGAGCTCATCAGGGGAAACGGGTACCTCCCTTAGTCGCCGGAGCTCATCGAGGATGAGCTCAATGCCTTGGCGGACATTCACCGGGTCGAAGCCCGCGATGACGCGCCAAGGGCCCGGTCCGCAGCCCCCGTCGAGGCGACTGTAGACGTAGTAGGCGAGGCCGTGCTGTTCGCGCACGCGAGTTCCCAGCCGTCCGTACATCCCGAAAACGCCGAGGATCGTGTTGGCGACGAAGCACGGGATGAAGTCGGGATGGCTGCGCGCGGGTCCGGGCCACCCAAGGACCATGTTGCTCTGTGTCTTCTCGTGAACTGTGAGCCAGCGTTCCTTGAAGGCGCCGAGGCGTGGCGTCGGTGACGCGGATGTGCGGGGCGGACGCGATGTCTGCCAATCGCCGAAGATCCGCTCGATCGCCTCGACGGCGGCTTCGGTCTCGATGCCGCCGACCACCGCGATGACCATGTTCTCGGGCGAGAAGAAGGTCTCGTAGAAGGCCACCAGATCCTCACGCGTGATCGCCGTGATGGTGTCCGGGTATCCCATCTGGCTCCAATGATAAGGATGGTCGTTGGGATAGGCCAACTCGTAGAATGCGAGTCTCGCGAGGCGTCCGGTGTCGTGAGCGCGCTCCTGCAGGTCGGTCTGGATCTCGGTGCGTGCTTTCTCGACCTGGCGATCCGGGAAGCTGGGTGAGCGGAGCACGTCATTGAGGATGTCCAGGAGCACGGGCAGATACTCCGCCAGACCTTTGGCGCCGAACGAGGTCAGGTGGGTGCCGGAGCTGATGCCAAAGCCCGCACCGATGGATTCGACCTCCTCATAGAGAGCATGGAACGCGCGCCGACGGGTGCCGCGCTGCATGACGTCGGTGGTGAAGCCCGCCAGTCCGTGCTGCCCTACGGGCTCATCCTCAGCCCCGACCTCCAGGTATCCGTTGACGACGACGGCGGGGCTGGCGAAGTTCTCGCGTACGAGGATGGTCAACCCATTCGGCAGCGTCTGCCTATGCGTGTCGTCCGGTCCCGGGAGTGAGAGTTTGTGTATGGTCATAACGCGCCTACGGGGTACCGTTGCCCAGGTACCAGCCTGTGGTCCGATTGGTCGGTTTGAGATAGGTCTGCGCCACCCGGCGGACATCGTCAGCCGTGACGGCTTCGATGCTGTTGAGGTAGGTCGCAAACCATGGATAGTCGGCAAAGGTGCTCGAGAAGCCAAGCCAGAAGGCCTGGTTCGAGATGCTCTCACTGGAGTAGGCGAAGAGCGCTCTGGCCTGGCGGCGTGCTTTCTCCAGTTCCTTCTCCGAGACCTGCTCGTCGCGCAGCCGCGCGATCTCGCGCGCGATCTGCGCTTCCGTGTCGGCGGGATCCACGCCGGGCCACAGGGTCGCCGACAGACGATAGAGACCCGGGTCAATGGTCGGCGTGAGGCTGCCGTCGATGTCGACCGCCATCTCCTCCTCGACCAGCGCCTGATAAAGCCGGCTGGTGTGGTTGGTGATGTGGCCCCGGCCCACCAGAAAACCCGACCCGCCCGATAGGATCGCGTTGAGAACGGCTAGGGGATGGAAGTCGGGATGCGTCGCGGCGGGGATGTGGTAGGCAATGTCGCAGTAATGGGTCTCCCCGGCGCCCTCGACGACGACGCGGCGCTCACCACGTTGGGGCGGCTCCACCGACCTCACCGGCGGTGGTTCCGCTGCCCGGGGTACGTCGCCGAAGGCCTCCTCGACCTGGTCGACGATCACCTCCGCGTTGACGTCGCCGGCGATGGCGATGACGGCGTTGTTGGGCACATAGTAGGTGTCACGGTGGCGCTGGAGATCGTCGCAGGTGATCGCCTCCAGATCGCAGCGGTGCCCGATCGTCTCGTGCCCATAGGGGTGAACCCGAAAGGCCGCTGAGGTGACCTCTTCGCTCAGGAGGAAGAGCGGGGAGTTCTCGCTGCCCTGTCGCTCGCTCAGGATGACGCTCCGCTCGGACTCGACGTCCTCCTCCGCGAAGCACGCGCGTCGTATGCGGTCCGACTCGATGTCCAGGGCGAGGGCGAGCTTCTCCACAGGCAGGGTCTCATAGAAGGTCGTGAAGTCGTACCAGGTCAGGCCGTTGAAGACGCCCCCCTCGCGGGAGATGCGTTGGTCGGCTGCCCCTGCAGGCCACCGTTCGGTGCCTTTGAAGAGCATATGCTCGGTCCAGTGTGAGATGCCGGTGATGCCCTCGTGTTCGTTGCGGGTCCCTACGCCATACCAGATCCAGAAGCTGACGACCGGCGCCGTGTGCATAGCCTGCACGAGGAGGCGCAGGCCGTTGTCCAGCGTGACCTGGAGGGGGCCCTGGAGTGGCTGTGCTGACGAATCCATCGACCTTAGCGCGTCTCGGTCTCGTCCAGCGGATGGGGGACCCCGCGTCCCTCGTACCCGCGTCCGATGCCGGTAT
>JAXGUU010000210.1:0-7386 GCA_040774145.1 Anaerolineae bacterium | reverse complement strand
TTCTCCATCCCGAAGAAGTCGGCGACGACGTGGAAGAAGGGCGACCACATGCCGGAGAGCACGTACAGGTCGTGTGACCGGGCCAGCTCGACTTGGGCCAGCACGCCCGAGAAGTCGAGGTCCTGAGGGTCAGGCCAGTCGAAGGCCTCCACCTCGGCGACGGTCGTCGCGTCCGCGAAGACACCATCCTGGTTGAGGCTGGTGCGGGTGTGACCGCCCAACACATCGAACATCGGCCTGCCGTCGGGATGCGACCACCCCTGATCGGCCATAATCCAGACGAAATCGTCGCCCAACGCCAGCGACAGCTCCATTTCGTCTTTCACGCCCAGGGCCGGATAGTAGATCGCCGCCGCGTCGGCGTGAGGGTTCCCGTGCCAGAAGCCGCAGCGGTCGGCGCCCCCGGCGAAGATCGCCTCCATCCTCAGACGTCCCGTTAGCTCACTCTGTGACAAACTATAGCCTCCTGGTCTCCAAGGGCGCTACTTCGCAGCCTTACGGCAATAGGCGTCAAAGAGCGCCAGGTAGGTGTGGTAGGCCTCTAGTGAGACCTCCGGCGGGGTCTGATGATCGACCGAGGGAATGTAGCCGCCGGAGCGCATCACCGGCAGCAGACGCTCGAACTCCGCGCGCATCGCGACCTCGCCGCGGCTCATCACCATCTTGTCGTAGCCTCCCATCATGAGGAATCCGGGGTAGTCGTGCCGGATCCTGGCGACATCAACGCCCGCCTGCCGCTCCAAGGGATAGACGCCCTCAATGCCGGCCTCCAGCATCCATGGGATCATTCGGCTGATGTCGCCGTCGCTATCGATGAGCACGCTGACGCCATAGTCCTTGATGCGCGGGATCACCCGCTGATAGTGGGGCATCAAGAAGCGTCGAAATGCGCTACGGGAGAGCATCGGCCCGTGGTTGTAGGACATATCCTCCGCGAACCCGACCATATCAGGCACCAGGACCGAGAAGAGCGCCTCAACCACACGGAGGTTGAAGTCCGCGAGGTCGGTGTTCACGCGCTGCATCAGCTCAGGCTGGTCGTAGAAGGCGTACAGGTGCGGCTCGATGCCGAAGAGGGTCCGTGGGAACCAGAAGAAGCCGTCGAGCCATAGCCGCACGATCACTTCGCCGCGGTCGTGCTTCTCTTTGAGGGCCAGAGCCGCCTCTATGGCATCCTCGATGATCGTGTCAGTGTACAGATGCGGGAGGATCGCCTCATAGGACGCTTCGTCCGTGATGATGGGCCCGCCGTGGACACTCGGACCGGGACACGTCGCTGAGCGCCCACCCGCCCCGATCATCAGCATCGGATCCAGGCCGAAGGCGCGTTGCGACGTCTCGTGGTCCATCCCCGCGGGTAGCCCCTCACCCTCCCAGCGATGGAGCGTCTGGTCCCACCACGGCGCCCACTCGACCATCGGCAGACGATCCGCAGGCTGTCGGAACGCCAGCACGTCCAGGAAGCGCTCTCTGGGGGTCAATCGTACCGCCCGTACTTCCGCGCCGCCTCGTACATCGCGACGACGTTCTCGGTGGGGCTATTGTCCTGAATCTGGTGCGTCGGCGAGAGCGCGTATCCGCCTCCCGGCATCATAGCGTTGAGCGTCTGCCGCACGTCCGCCACGACCTCGTCCACGCTTCCATAGGCGAGCGGACCGGCGGTCGAGATGCAGCCGTGGAAGGCCAGTCTGTCGCCATAGCGCGCCTTGAGGTAGGTGGGCGCCATATCTTTCGCCTCGGGCTGCAGCGTGTCGACGACGTCGATGCCGATCTCGATGAAGTCATCGAAGGCCCAACTGCTAGAGCCGCACGAGTGGATGACGACCGGGATGTCATACTCGCGCCCCAGCTCGGCGAAGGCGCGGTGCCACGGCTTGATGTGCCTGCGGTAGAGCTTCGGGCTGATCAGCGGGCCCCGCTGCGTACCCAGGTCCTCCCCGAGCCACAGGACATCGATCCCTCCCTGGGCTGCCTCCAGGGTGCGCCGCGTGACCTCCAGCAGGATCGTACTCTTGCGCTCGATATAGCGCAGAAAGACCGGATCGTCGGTGATGAGATCGATCATCACCTGCTCCATCGTACGGATCATGCCGGTGGCGTTGATCACGTCGGGGAGCCCGGCGCCGCCGGCGACGATCGCGAAGTCGCGCCGGCGCTCGCAGGCGTCGCGAACCGCAGCGTAGTCGTAGTCATCGGGCGAGGGCATGGGCCACGCTTCGACCTCCTCCAGCGTCGCGCCACGCAGGGGGAAGTCGCAGTAGTCCCAATAGCCGCCGGACTCGTGCTCCACGTAGCGCGTGCGCACGCCCCAGCAGGGGTCAACGCGGCGTCCCGGTAGCTCCGGATGCAACCGCGGCCCGACGTAGGGCGCCCCGACGCTGCGAAAGTCCACCCCCAGTGCCCGGAGGAGCCCTTCATCGTCGGAGGGCTCCAGGCCGAAGTGCGCCTTGAGCCGCCCATCGATCCCGGGATTGGCAAAGTAGTTAATCGGCACCCGATCCGGCTTCTCGCGGGCAAAGGCCATGAGAACGCGCTCTTTGGACGTCGCCATAGGTCTAGTCATCTCCACAGGAATGGTCAGCACTCTCGAGAATACGCTCAAGTTCGACAATGAGCGGTGGAAGGTCATCTTGCACAGTGCGCCACAGAATATCAAGGTTGATGTCGAAATACGCGTGGACCAGCCTGTGACGCATGCCGATGATGTCGTCCCACGGTATGCCTGGGACCAGTTGTCGCGCGGTCTGGGTCACCTGATAGGCCGCCTCGCCCAGGATCTCGATGTCTTTGACCAACGCAAGAACCAACTGGCGGTCGTCTTCCAGGTCATCGCGTGCGCGATCCTGCGCGAAGGCTACGGCCTCGTGTGCTGCATCCAACATATGACGGAGCCGGATGCTGTCACTCCTGTGCATACTGCACCTCAGCCTCGTCCAAAACCTGTTGACGGAAGTACCGGCTAAGGTCCTCAGGCGTTCTTAGATCCACCTTGCGCCCTCCAAGCAGGGCCGACAGCTCCCGCTCCATTCGTGCAATGCCAAGCAGACCCGGAACGTGTCCCGGCACGAACTCGATCAGTACATCAACATCACTGTCAGGGGCAAAGTCAGAGCGCAATGCAGAGCCGAACACAGCTAGTCGCCGGATGTGCCGCTGACGACAGAAGGCGGCGATCTGTCGCTTGTCGAACTCGATCTGCACCATATCATCACCTCGATTGCCGCTATGGCTTGGGAGCCCTATCTCGGAGTATACGCGCTCGTACTTCCAGGGCCAGCGCGATGAAACGAACATATGCCTGATCCTATCCCCACGGTTCGATCCACGCCTCGTCGATCTCCATCCCGAAGCCGGGCGCATCGCTTGGGACCAGCCAACCGTCCCGGGCCACGGCCTGGCCCGGCAGGCGCGCAGCCTCCTCGAGCGGCACCCCGGGCGGCGAGGCGACGAAGTACTCACCCCACGGCGCGCAGGGCGTGGCGAAGGTGAAGTGCTGCCCGAAGGGCGTGACTGCCCCACCGTGCAGAATGACGCTGATCCCGCCCGCATCCGCCGCAGCAGCGATCCGGTTGACCGTGGTCATCCCACCACACCAGTTGATGTCGGGCTGCAGGATATCAACAGCCTGATGAGCGATGGCCCACTGAAACGGCACATGGCTGTACCAGTGCTCACCGGTCGCCAACGTCTGCCAGGGCAGACGCTGCCGCAGCGCGATGTGCGCGTCAAAGTCCTCGGGGATCAGGCACTCCTCCATCCAACGGAGACGGTAGGGGCGCAATACCTCCGCGAGGCGCACCGTGTACTCCACATCGAAGGCCATCCAGCAGTCGAGCATCAGCTCGGCTTCGTCGCCGATGATCTCACGGGCCTCCGCCACGAAGGCCTCGTTACGTTGTATGCCCTCCCACCCATCGGCAGGGCCGTAGGGACAGGCGAGCTTGAATCCCTTGAACCCCAGCTCCTTGTACCAGTCAACGTCGTTGCCGGTGGCGTAACAGAAGATGCGCTCTCTCTGCGGACCGCCCAGCAAGCGGTAAACGGGCTGCTCCAGCAGCTTACCCTTGAGATCCCACAGCGCCAGATCGATCCCACTGATAGCATACGAGGCCAGCCCGGTCGTGCCGTAAGGCTTGGTCATCCGGAACATGATGTCCGCCGCCCGGTCCGTGGCGAGGCAGTCCTCACCGACGAGCTGTGACGCCAGGTGCTCCACCACAGACGCCGTGGTGGGGGCATAGGCAAGCGTGCCCAGACCCCAGCTACCGTCCTCAGCAGTCACCTTGACCCAGGCACTCTCCCAGCGGGGCAGCCAGAGGCTGCGGTGGGCCTTCGCCTTGGCGTACCGCGACATGGGGTTAGCGACCTCAGCCTCCACGCTCCAGGAGCGTCGCCGCGGCGAGGTCTTCGATTCGTGGCTCGGGAGGGTGACGCGAACCACGCTGATGTCGGTGATCTTCATAGGAAACGACTCCTTGGAGATGGTGGGGCGGGCAACTCACCCGCCCCGGTGACAGCATGGGGTGTCCTCAGGTCAGGTCCGCGCCCGCTACGCCGAACAGAGTGGCCCGAGGACGCGCAGGCTCTCCAATAGATCCTGGCGATTGGCCTCCACACACGGCGCCCAGCGCGTCAAGAGGACACCGCCACCCCCCACGGCGTGCAGTGCCTCGACCATCCGGGCGACCAGGGGCGCTGTATGACCCGGCGCGCCCCAGACCTCGAAGCCGGCCTCCTTGACGCGCGTCAGGATCGTCTCGTCGGCCCCGTTGTAGTCCCAAACGATGTGCACGACCTCCTTGGGTGCGCGGGCCTCGGCAGCCAGCGACTTCTCGCGATGGATCGCCGCCTGCGGCCACAAGCATGCTGAGTCGTTCCAGATGAGGGCCCGCAGACCGCGCTCGGCGAGCCCGCCGTGCAGTCGCATGATCGCCGCCACATACTGGTCGTAGGTGCGCCAGTGGTCCTCGTCCATGCCCACATGGAAGAAACGCGGCGGCTGGGCCACCTCGATCAGCTCATCGATCACCTCAAAGGCCAGCTCCCAGTACCGGTCGCTGTCGAAGAGGCTGTTGTGGGGGCGAAACCAGTGGTTGTGCTTGTGCAGGCCACTCTGAGCGAAGTTCAGCTTCGGCACGACCTCGATCCCGTGCGACTGCGCCCGTTCGACAATCCGCACCAGCACCTCCATCGGCACGCTATAGGGGCGTGCCAGCTCCGGGTGTGAGGCATACTGTAACCCATCGGCGCAGTCAACCACCAGCAGGTTCAGCCCCGCCTCGGCCATCGCATCGACGGCGTCCAGGCCCAGCGCGAGGTCGAAGGGCGCCTCCTCATCTTTGTCCTTGATCGCGTTCCAGCGCGGGTCATAGTGCGTGATGTGCAGCAGATAGCCGCGCACAGGCAGCTTCGGTCCGGTTTCGTTCGCCATATCACTCGCCTCCTTAAGATTCATGAATTAGCGCCATACTTCTTCGCCGCTTCCACCAGCGCATGGATGTTGTCGGGCGGCGTCTCGGGCGCCAGCGCGCAGCCCGGCCCCAGGATGAAGCCGGTGTGGAAGGGCGCATCGCCGCGCGTCCGCCGTCCGAGGCGCATGGTTTCGATGGCGACCTTGCACGCCGCATCCACCTCCTCAGGCGACCCGAAAGCCAGCAACCCCGTGTCAATGGGCCCCAGAATCGCAGTCTTACCCCACGCTGCCTCGCGCGCCCGCGCCAGATCTGTCTTGTGGTCGATCTCGGTGATCTGCGCCCCGGTCGCCACGAAGTCCTCGAGAATCGGCCCGACGTTGCCGCAGATGTGGTGTGCGATCACCTGGCCCCGGGCGCGAAAACCGTCGATCATGCGCTTCTGCTGCGGGAAGGCCCACCTGCGGTAGTGACGGGGTGAGACCACGTCGGGCCCCGAGGGCGACTCGCCAATCGACGTCGCATGGGCGCCCGCCTCAAGCTGCGCCATCGCGAAGCGCGTCGCCGTCTCGCGACAGTAGTCGAGCAGCCGCTCAATCAGCGCGGGCTGCTCGTTCAGCGCGATATCGAGCATAAAGGTCTCGTAGCCGCGCAGCATCAGCGCCAGCGAGAAGGGTCCCTGATCACCCCGTCCAATGATGTAGGCCCGGTCGCCGATCTCCCGGGCGACGATGTGCGTCGCCTTGAGGATCTCCGACCAGGGAAAGGTTGTCCACGGATCGAGGATCGGCAGCTTGTCGACATCCTCAAGGCGCGCCAGCGCAGGCTTGAGCGCCACCGGCGCCGCGTCGTCGCGGTAGACCACCTCCACACCGCAGGCCTCCGCTGACGAGGAGGTCCCGCTCTCGAGGATGATCACATCATGGCCGAACTCGCGCCACGCCCGGATCTGGGATTCCGCGAGCAGCTCGCCATCCTTGAAGACCTCCTGCAGTGGCACGCCCATGGCCGCGGCGGCGGGCTGGAAGTTGTGCAGATCGACCGGCAGCCGGTCCGGCTTCTCAAAGGCGAGCGTCGCTCGCGTGCGCTCAATCGCGTTCATCACAGTCGGGCCCCTCCTATCTGCATACGCTAGGCCACCTGCGCCGCTGCCCCATGGAACCGCTCAACCGCATCCAAGTGCGCGTCGAGGTCGAAGCCGTTACCCATCGTGTTGATGCAGACGTGCGTTGCACCGAGCCGCGTCAGGCGCGCGAGCGTCTCGGCCCACTCGCTCTCGCCGGTCCGGCGCATGTCGATGCGCACATCGACGCCGAACGCCGCCGGATCCCGCCCTCCCGCGCGGAGCAGTTCGCGCAACGTCGCGAGCCGGGCCGCCAGCGCTTCGAGCGGCATGGTGTTGGGCATCCAGCCGTCGCCCAGCCGCGCCATCCGCCGCAGCGTCGCGTCGGCGCCGCCGCCGAACCAGATAGGGATCGGGCGTTGCACCGGGAGCGGATGAATGCCCGCATCCGGTACGCAATCAAAACGCCCCTCGAACTCAACCAAGCGCTGCGTCCACAGCGCTCGCAGCAACCTCACCTGCTCCGCCTGACGCGCTCCGCGCGTGTGGAAGTCCTGGCCCAACGCCTCGTACTCGACGCCGTTCCACCCGACCCCGACGCCCAGTCTCAGCCGCCCACCGGAGAGCACGTCGACCTCCGCTGCCTGCTTCGCGACCAGCGCCGTCTGACGCTGCGGCAGGATCAGGATCCCGGTTGCGAACTCAAGTCGTGGGGTCAGGGCTGCCAGATAGCCGAAAAGCACGAAAGGCTCGTGGAAGAGGCTTTCATAGTCGTAGGCGCCCCGTGACCAGCCATCGGACCGGTCGGGATTCGCACCAACGACGTGCTCGAAGGCGAGCAGATAGTCGAAGCCGAGCGCCTCGACCTCAGTCGCGTAGCGCCGCACCGCAGCGGGTTCCGCGCCGATCTCC
>JAXGUU010000209.1:0-7391 GCA_040774145.1 Anaerolineae bacterium | reverse complement strand
TACGCCGACCGCATCCTCTACGGCACCGACTTCGTGCTGCGTGATCCGGTTTCGGCGTTGGACGTCCACGCGCGACACGCTCGTCTGAACGCGCTTGCCGACCGCTATACTCGCGAACTGGACTACCTGCGTACGGGAAGGGAGTTCGGCGAGGAGGTCCGCGGGCTGGACCTGCCCGATGATGTCTACGCACAGGTGGTGCACCTGAGCGCGTGTGCGTGGTATCCGGGGCTGTAAGGCACCACGCGGTGGGTGGGGTCGCTCGAGATTGACAGCGAGGCCTGCCGTCCTAGAATGGTCCACGATCCTGAGTTGAGAAAGGAGCACTCGATGGCACGAGCGGCTTACTACGAGCACAACAAGACCATCCGTGTGGGAGAAGCGGAGGCCCGGGCCCCCGGGCCCGGTGAGGTGCAGATCAAGATCGCCTACGTCGGTATCTGCGGGACCGATCTACACATCTATCACGGTCGTATGGACCAACGCGTGGCCCCCTCACAGATCATGGGCCACGAGCTCTCGGGCACGATCTCCGCGCTCGGTGAAGGCGTCACCGGCTATGAGGTGGGTCAGGCGGTCACGGTGATGCCGCTTGATCCCTGCGGGAGCTGTCCGGCGTGCCGCGCTGGACACAGTCACATCTGTCTCAACCTGAAGTTCCTCGGCATCGACACCCCGGGTGCCTTCCAGACCTACTGGACGGTGCCCGCGACCACGGTGCTGGCCCTGCCCGAGACGATCTCGTTGCAGCGGGCAGCGCTCGTCGAACCGCTGGCGGTTGCCTGCCACGACGTGCGGCTCGGTGAGGTGACCCAGGGTGAGTTCGCCGTGGTGCTGGGTGGGGGGCCGATCGGCACCCTGGTGGGGCTCGTCGCCAAGCACGCCGGCGCTGACGTCGTGGTCTCGGAGATCAACTCCGAGCGCGTGCGCATCGGACAGGAGCTGGGTCTCGAGGTCGTGAATCCGCGCGATGTGGACCTGGTCGCCCTGGTGGAGGAGCGCACCGGGGGCGCAGGGGCCGACGTGGTCTTCGAAGTGACCTCCAGCGTAGCCGGTGCCGAGATGATGACGGCTCTGCCCCGAACGCGCGGCAGGATCGTGATCGTCGGCATCTTCAGCGATCCCGCCGCCGTTGATCTGCATCGCGTGCTGTGGCGCGAGCTGCGGTGGTGTGGGGCCCGGGTCTACGAGCGCGAGGACTTCGAGAGGGCGATCGCGATCGCTGCCGGTGATGCGCTCCCGCTTGACCGACTCGTCTCAGCTGTTCACCCGCTCGATCATCTCGCTGTGGCCTTGGAGCAGCTGGCCGGCGGCGGCGACGTGATGAAGGTGCTCATCGATGTGCAACGAGGGGGGGTCTAGGGTGGGGATTCTCGATCAGTTCAGATTGGACGGCAAGGTGGCTCTGGTGACCGGCTGTCGCCGTGGGATCGGCAGGGCGATGGCGCTGGGTCTGGCGGAGGCGGGGGCCGATATCGTCGGTGTCTCGAAGTCGCTCGAGCTTCAGGACAGCGAGATCGAGCGCCAGGTCAAGGCGCTGGGCCGCGACTTCGCCGCCTATCAGTGCGACTTCGCAGATCGACAGGCACTCTATGGCTTTATCCAAAGTGTCCAACGCGACGTCCCCCGCGTTGATATTCTGGTCAATAACGCGGGCACGATCCTGCGTCGTCCTGCCGTCGAGCACCCGGACGAGTATTGGGATACCATTCTCGAGGTGAACCTCAACGCTCAGTTCATCCTGGCACGTGAGTTCGGCAGAGCGATGGTCGAGAGGGGCTCCGGCAAGATCATCTTCACAGCTTCTCTGCTGACCTTTCAAGGCGGCATCACGGTGCCCGGGTACGCGGCGAGCAAGGGCGGCGTCGGTCAACTCACCAAGGCTCTGGCGAACGAATGGGCAGCGAAGGGCGTCAACGTCAACGCTATCGCTCCGGGCTATGTCGCCACTGACAACACCCAAGCGCTGCGAGCCGATGACGTACGCAGCCGTCAGATCTTGGAGCGCATCCCCGCGGGCCATTGGGGAGACGCCGATGACTACAAGGGGGTGTGTGTCTTCCTTGCATCTGAGGCTGCGGCCTATGTCCACGGCGCCATCGTCCTTGTGGATGGCGGATGGATGGCTCGCTGACCCGGGTCAGGGGAGGGGTGTGGCTGTGGGGAGCTGTGGGGCCGAGAGCAGCATCGTCACATTGGCGAGTTGGATCCGCGCCATGCCCTCCAATTCGGTGCGGCCCGCCGCGGCAGCCAGTGTGCCTGCCGTCTCGAAATTCTCGCTTGCTTCAAGAAGGTTGCCCAGATTCGCGTTGGCGTTCCCCATCTGGTAGTAGCCGATGGCTGAGGCAGGGTTGAGGTCGATCATCCGCTGAGCATCTTCAAGCGCTCGATCTGCTGCGTCAGCCAGTAGATAGGCCTGCGCGCGCGTCGAGTAGAGGGCTTCTAGGTCGGGCGTACGCTGCTGCGCGAGCGCAAAGTCCCGTTCGGCCTCCGCCGAGCGGCCCAGCAGATCAAGCGCCACGCCGCGTAGCACCAGAAGCTTCTCGTCACCGGGCGCGTGCGTGAGGGCCAACTCCACTTCAGAGAGCGCACCCTCCAAGTTGCCCTGGGTGAGTGCGGCCTCGGCCCGTTGCTCGTGCCGGTAACGGGCCCGAGTTGCCTCGTCGGGGGCCAGGAACTGCGTGTAGAGGATGGAGAGTAGGGCGGCGACGGCGATGACGACGCCGACGGTCCACACCGTGCGGCGGGTGCCCTGCTTTCGTTCGCGCTCCAGCTCTTCGTCGATGGTCCACCACCAGCCCTGAGGTGTGGGCTGTACCTCATCCCGCAGCGCGCGCAGTGTCGCAGCGCCGCCGAGCTGCTTGAGTAAGGCTTGCCGCTTGCGGCGTAGCTGGTTGGTGATCGTGTCGAACCGTGCCCTCTCAGGCGTCACGTTGCCACCATGCTGCGACAGCACGTCCACCAACTCGGCGGCGCGATCCATCAGGTGGAGGATCTCAGCCGGGTGTTCTTGGCTTGAGAAGCCGAGCTGGCCGACCGCTGCTTCGAGGCGGCTGAGGGTAGCCCGTAGTTCCTCTGCCGGCGTCTGTACGTTGCCGATGTGTGAGGCGGCATGGCTGCGCATCGTGCTCATGGCCCACATTATAGGCTGATCAGCGTGAGTTGCCAGCTACCCGCCGGCGACTAGAATGGTTGGCCATAGTAGGATGATGGTGGATAGGAGGCGAGAGGATGAGATCGATCGCTGTGCTGACAAGCGGCGGGGATGGGCCCGGGCTGAACGCGTCGATTCGTGCGGTCACGCGCCAGGCGATTCAGCGCGGGGCCGAGGTGTACGGGATCCGTTGGGGCTATCGCGGCCTGATCAATGGCGAGATCGGGATGCTGAGCAGTCGGGACGTGGGCGGCATCATGGGACGCGGGGGAACGGTCCTCGGCACGGCTCGGTGCCCTGAGTTCAAGGACATCAAGGTACGTCGTACGGCACTGCGGAACCTGAATCAGCGCGGCATCGAGGGGTTGGTGGTGATCGGGGGTAACGGATCGCTCGCCGGTGCGCTCGCCGTGCACGAGATGGGCTTCCCGACATTTGGTATCCCGGCGTCGATTGACAACGATGTCTCGGGGACCGATATGTCGATCGGCGTCGATACCACGCTCAACACCATCCTCGACGCGATCGATCGTATCAAGGACACGGCATCCTCGCATCAGCGTGCCTTCTTGATCGAGGTTATGGGGCGGGATTGCGGCTATCTCGCCTTGGCGAGCGGATTGGCGGGAGGCGCCGAGCTGATTATGGTGCCCGAACGTCCCGGCCCACCCGTCGAGGAGATCGCTGATGCTGTCGTCGAGGCTTACGTGCGCGGAAAGCACCACTGCATTATGGTGATCGCGGAGGGTTGGAAGCCCGGCACCCAAGCTGTGGAGGAGTACCTGCGCTCGCATGAGGACGATCTTGGGTTCGACGTGCGAGTTACCGTGTTGGGTCACGTGCAGCGGGGAGGGCGCCCCTCGGCCTTTGATCGCCTGCTGGCGACGCGGATGGGGGCCTTTGCGGCCGATCACCTGTTGGACGGCGAGAGCGGGACGATGGTGGCGCTGCGTGGCAGCAAGCTCGAGTCCTATCCTCTTGCTGACGCTGTCGCGGAGTTGCGTCCGCTGGACCTCAAGCTCCTTGAGCTCTCGGGTGTGATGGACTAAGCCTGTCCACGCCTATCGCCTACCGATCGCGGTTGAGGAGGCGCTGAACCAGGGCGTCCAGCGCCTCCTGTGCCTCACCCTGGCCCTCTGATCGGTCCAAGGCGTCCAGTGCGCGCGTGTGGTACTCGGCCGCCAGTGCCTCGGTATAGCGACGGCTTCCCAAGCTCGTCAGCTCCTCAAGCACGCTGCGGAGCCCCGGCTCATCAAGGTCCTTCGTCAGCAGCGTGGTGCGTAGCGGCTCACTCAGCTGCATGCCGTGGAGGATGGGCAGGGTCTTCTTACGCTGTCGGATGTCCGAGCCGGCCGGTTTGCCCGTCGTCCGTGGATCACCCCACAGGCCCAGAATGTCATCGTGCATCTGGAAGGCCATACCTAGGGTCTCTCCAAACTCTTTCAGCATCGTGGTTCGAGTCGGCGCGGCGCCCGCAATGAGCCCGCCCAGTTCGGCTGCCAATCCCAACAGCGCCGCCGTCTTGCCGCGGATCATCGCCAGATAGGTGGGCTCATCGATCTCCGGCTGCGATTCGAAGGCCAGATCGCGGCACTGTCCTTCGGTGACTGCGACGATGACCTCAGTGTACCGACGGAGCGCCGCTATCACGCGTGCCAGGGGTAGACCCTTGGACGCCAGGTCAAGCATGCCCCGGTACGAGATGGCGAAGAGGGCGTCCCCGGCGTTGATGGCCTGTGGGACGCCCCATAGCTTCCACAGGGTAGCCCGACCGCGTCGCATCTCATCGCCGTCCTCGATGTCATCGTGGATCAGGGTGAAGTTGTGGAGCAGCTCAATGGCCGCGGCTGCAGGTAAGGCCTGAGTCCAGTCCCCTCCCTGGGCTTCGGTCGCGAGGAGGAGCAGGGTGGGTCGTATCCGTTTGCCCACGGTGACCGTAGCGGGCCGGAAGCCCTCATCGGCCCAACCCAAATGGTAGCGCAGCATGCCATAGAGGAGCGGCGGCGTAACTGGTTCGCCGTACGATACGACGAGGCGGCGCATTTCGGCATCCAGCGCCTCCAGATAGGCAGTCTGTCGGTTCATAGGCGTCGATCTCACTTCGCGTAGTAGTGATCGAAAGGCGTTGGGGTCAGGACGATCTCGGCCTGGCGCAAGGCGACGATGTCCTGTGAACCCGTCGCGAACATCACGATCCTGAGTTGCCTGTGGAGGGTCCGGAGCTCTTCCTTGAGGGTCTCGAGTGACACCATGGCGGCGCGGAGGAGGGGGGCGGCCATGCCGGCAACATCGGCACCCAGCGCGAGACATTTGGCGACATCAACCCCGTTTTGCAGTCCGCCGCTGGCGATGAGGGGAAGGGTTGGGTCGACTGCCCGCACCCTGGATAGCGCATCAGCGGTGGGGATACCCCAGTCCCTGAAGGCTGCGGCGACGTCACGTCCGGCATCCTCGCTCTGGCGGAAGAACTCCACCTGACTCCATGACGTGCCGCCTGCCCCGGCGACGTCAAGGGCGGAGGCACCCGCGTCGATCAGACGGCGCGCTGTCCTCGCCGACAGGCCCCAGCCGACCTCCTTGACGATCACTGGGACCGGCAGCGCGCGGCACACAGCCTCGATCCTGTGGAGCAGGCCTGCGAAGCGCGTGTCACCCTCCGGTTGGAGGGCTTCCTGAAGTGGGTTCAGGTGCAGGATCAGGCCATCCGCCTGGGTTCGGTCGACGAGCTTGGCGCAGTCGTCGGCGGTGTAGCCGTAGTTGAGTTGCACAGCGCCCAGGTTGGCGAAGAGCACGAGATCGGGGACGGCTTGCTTCACCAGGAAGCTGCTCGCCGCCTCGGGATGTTCAACCATCGCGCGTGCCGATCCGAGACCCATCCCGATACCGGCTTCGGCGGCGGCGGTCGCGAGGACCCGATTGAGTTCACCGCCCTGTGCTGTGCCCCCGGTCATCGAGGAAATCAGCAGCGGGAAGGCAAGTTTGTGCCCGAGGAAGTGGGTTGTTGTGTCGATGGTATCCAGATCGATCTCGGGCAGCGCCTCGTGGACGAAGCGATAGAGGTCGAGTCCAGTCGAGATCCCTGTGGAGGAGACATCCTCCTCATAGACGATGCGCAGATGATCGTCTTTACGTGCGCTCGTGACCATAGGTGACCCCTCTAGTGCAAACTGTACTGCGGGTGGGCGCCATCGCGCTGACTATACCCGCTGTTGCATCGGCGTCAAGCTCGACCGCCACGGAGGTCAGAGGTCATTTGACATTTGCCCCAGGCTCGCTAGAATCTTCATTGGGCCTATTCGATGCAGCGGGTCCGCCGCGAGCCTTGGTCATGCCGTTCGAGGACGCGGATCCGAGGTGCAAGGCGCAGAGCAACCCACACGAGGAGGACAACGATGAGTGCTGACGTTTTCGAGAAGGTCAAGGGCATTATCGCCGACACATTGGCCATCGAGGAGGACAAGATCACGCCTGGGGCAAGCTTCCGCGAGGATCTCGGTGCCGACTCCCTGGACCTGGTCGAGTTGATCATGGCCTTTGAGGATGAGTTTGGCGGGCGCATCTCCGACGACGATGCGCGAAGCATCACCACGGTTCAGGGCGCCGTCGATTTTCTCAAGAGCAAGATGGAGTCGGCGAGCTAGCGTCTGCGCTTGAACTTGCGTTGAAGGCCACCGCATTGCGGTGGCCTTTCTGCGTGTTCTCAGGCTGAATTACGGTTAGATGTGCCGAAATAAAGAAAAAGCCGTTTGTGAAAACCTTGACGGTGATGCGCGGCTGTGCTATAATTGTGATGTTGTTAGGACACGGAGGTAGTCCGTGGCATGATCAAAATCACCCTTTCTGCGTTGGCGCATGCTAGAGTTGGCAAGCAGCAAGCGGTTGACCTCAATATTGAGAGCGCATATGTGGGCGACGTGGAGTTACGGCACCTGCGCGGCAGTCTGCAGTTCACCCGTGTTTCGGAGGGTATCCTGATGGTGGGTGAGTTGGAGGCAGAGGCCAAGACAGAGTGTACCCGTTGCCTCACCGCCTTCTTTCAACCCATCCGCATTGAGCTTGAGGACACGATCGGTCTCCCCGGGGTCGGCCTCACGCCCGAACGACCGGTCCGTGTGAGCGAAGATGGTTGGGTCGATCTCGTGCCCCTGATCCGCGAGTATGTCTGGTTGAGTCTGCCTGCAAATCCGGTCTTCTCTTCGACGTGCCGGGGTCTTTGCCCCGAGTGCGGGGGTAACAG
>JAXGUU010000208.1:0-7473 GCA_040774145.1 Anaerolineae bacterium | reverse complement strand
GACCTTACCGAACGTGTAACGGCCCGTATCCTGCAACCTCACGTCGATCGCGCGGCGCCGGGATGGTCGCGGTCTCGAAGATCGCCGAGCGGCCCCACGCCGCCGAGAGCTGCGCCGGATCATTCTCATACGTGCGGCGCAGCCAGGCGCGGAAGTCGACCTCGTCAGCCGGCGACACCTTCGCGGCCGGGCTGCTCTACGGGCTGATCACGTCCGACCTGCAGACGGGCCTGGCTTACGGCAATGCGATGGCAGCGCTCAAGTTCACCGTGCCGCAGAACCTACCGTTGATCGATCGCGCGGACGTGGAGCAGCTCCTCGCGGGTCGGCACCAGCACCTCATCCGCTGATCACGCTCCCAGCGCCCCCCTACGCCAGGGCGTGGGCGCGCCGCCGGATAACGTCGTCCTGCACCTCGCGGGAGAGCGCCACGAAGTACGCCGAGAAGCCGCTCACCCGCACCACCAGATCACGGTGCAGCTCCGGGTTCTGCTGCGCGTCGAGAAGCGTCTTGTCTCCTGTGAAGTTGAACTGCAGCTCCTGCACCCGGTTGCGCACGAAGACCTTCATCAGCGCCACGAAGACCCGCTCGCCCTCCTCGCCCTGGTAGAACTCGGGCTCGAACTTCATGTTGATCACGCTGCCCGTCAGCACACGATGGTAGTCGGGTTTGGAGACCGAGTTGAGGAACGCCGTCGGCCCGTGTGTGTCGCGCCCGAAGGTGGGGCTGGCGGCATCCGAAAGCGGCGTATAGGCACGGCGACCATCCGGCGTGGCGCCCACCTCCTTGCCCGCAGGGATGTTCGAGGTGTTCGCCGCCATCGCCGAGACGAAGCGTCCGCCATCAGCGGTCCTTTGCTTCAGGCACTCGCGCGAGGTCCAATCCACCAGAAAAGCGGCGACCTCGTCCACAACGTCCTCATCGTTACCGTACTTGGGCGCGTCATTGACCAGCGCCTGGCGCAGCGGCTCGCAGCCCACGAAATCGGCCTCGAGCGCCTTCATCAACGTCTCGTAGCCAAAGCGCCCTGTATCGAAGACCAGCGTCTTCATCGCCGCCAGCGAATCCGCCGTCGTGCCCAAGCCCATCACCGCGATACCGTGCATGCGGGCGAACTGGGCGCCGCCGTCGTTGATGTCCCGCGCGCGACCGATGCAGTCCCGCGTCAGCGCCGAGAGGAAGGGATCGGGGAAGCGCTCGACAGGAAAACGGGCGATGTGGGCGTTGAACTCGTCGCAGTAGGCCGCCAACGAGACGCGCATCTCCTCCAAGAAGGCCGCGACCAGCACATCATAGGTAAGGTCGTGCCGCCCACGCATCCTGTGCATCGCGTTCACCAGTTGCAGCACCATATTATAGCGTCCGTCGGACCACGCCTGCTGCCGGCCCGCCAGCATCGTCTCAATGCAACCGACCATGCAGTGGTCGCGCGCCACCTCGGCGGGCACCCCGATCTCCTCCAACCCGGGGATGAGCACATGATCGTTGAAGATCGCCGGGAAACCCACGCCGGTGCGGATCACGTCGAAGCAGGCGCGGTAGAAGCGCTCGGGCGTGTCGTCATGGAAACGCGCTGAGAGATTGGTATAGGGCGACTGCACGAGCTTGGTCGCCTCCAGGCAGAGGTAGGAGAGCTCGTTGGTGGCGTCCTCACCCTCCGGCGTCAGCCCGCCGATGCAGATGTTCTGCACCCCCTGGTTCTCCGCGAGTTTGACCCACAGATGACAGATCAGGTCGAGCGCCTCCTCATAGGTCAGCCGGCCCGCCTCGAGATCGCGTCGGTAGAAGGGCAGCAGATACTGATCCAGACGACCCAGCGCCATCGCGTAGCGTCCTTCGCTCTCGAAGGCGAGGTGCGTCAGGGCCACCAGCTGGACCGCCTCGCGGAAAGTGCGGGGCGGCGCCGTCGCCACGTGGCGCGCCACCCGGGCCGGCTCGACCAAGCCACGGGCCGCCGCGGCATCGGCCCAGCGGGCGATATAGGCGGAGAAGGCCTCCAGAGACAGGATCATCCCACGCAGCGCGATCTGCTCGACCTCGCGCGGGTGGGCCGTCAACGAATCCTCGGCCCGGGCGATGAGGCCCCCGACGCCGAGGGAGAGCAGCGTCGGATAGTCCGCCAGCGTATGGTCCCAACCGGCCCAGAAATCGCGCTGCCCGCGGGCCTTGTGCTCGGCGACGAGCGCGTCGAAGTCCGCCTGCGTCTTCCCCTCGGGCAGCTCCGCGGAGAACCAGCCGACGTGGCTGCCGCAGAGCCGGTCGCCCTCGTAGAGATGCAACGCGTCCTCCATCAGCACCCGCCGGAAGGCCAGCGCCCGTACGATCGGCTCCGGCTGCCCCGCCGCCTCGCGATAAGTCAGTGCACGCCACACCGGACGCAGATCGATCGCCGGCCCGGAACGAGATCGCACCTGCTCTAGCACCTTACGCCAATCACTCACACCTCGCCTCCCTCAATTCGGCATGCTCGACCATCATCTCACAGCCTCCTTCAGTCTATGACAGACTATCAAGCGCACAACTCACTAAGGACTGCCGTTTGCCCCGGTCGGCGCGCTGTGGTATACCCTGAATCGCGAAGGTTGAACAAGGAGGTGGCCATGGCACGACCGGCGATTGATCAGACGATCACCTTTCTCCATACGCGCGATCTCGAGGCAACGGACCGGTTCTATCGGGAGACCCTTGAGCTGGATCTCGCCCTGGATCAGGGCGACTGCCGGATCTACCACGTGAGGGCCGACAGTTACCTCGGCTTCTGCCGGCGCGAGATGCCGCCGGGCCCGCCACCGGGTATCATCCTCACCCTCGTCACGGCGGAGGTCGATACGTGGTACCGCCGGCTGCGCGATGCGGGCGTGGCCTTCGACAGCCCCCCGGCGCACAACCCGCGCTATGGGATCTACCACTGCTTCCTTCGCGACCCCAACGGCTATCTGATCGAGATCCAGCGCTTCGACGATCCCCGCTGGGCCGATCGACCGCAGGGCGATACCGCGACGGAGCTGCCGCGCCTGCCGGTGGAGCGGGTCACGGTCGTGCGGGGCGACATCACTGACGAGACAACCGACGCCATCGTCAATGCGGCCAACACCAGCCTGCTTGGCGGGGGCGGCGTCGACGGAGCGATCCACCGCGCGGCAGGGCCCCAGCTCCTGGCGGCATGCCGGACCCTGAACGGATGCAGGACCGGCGAGGCGAAGATCACGAAGGGATACCGGCTCGAGGCCAAGCACGTTATCCATACCGTCGGCCCCGTCTGGCGCGGCGGGTCACACCACGAGGACGAACTTCTCGCCTCGTGCTACCGGAACGCCATGCGGCTGGCTGCCGAGCACGACCTCAGGTCGATCGCCTTTCCGTCGATCAGCACCGGCGCCTATGGGTTTCCTCTGGAGCGGGCCGTCCCGATCGCGCTGCGCGAGATCGTCGCCGCGCTGGAGCAGACGCCCCAGATCGAGACCGTGCGCATCGTCTGCTTCGATGCGGCGACCTATGCCGCTTATGAGAGGGGTCTGCGGGAGATCTCGCCGGTCGCCGACCAGCCGTCGGAGCCGTCGAGCTAGCCCTCGCCCGTCGTCCAGCGATCCGTCACGAGCCGCACACGCCCTGCGACGTTCAGACAGCAGAGGACGGGCTCAGGACGCTGACCCAAGAGCCGCTCTGCGGCAGCGATGTAGCGCGCGACCTGGTCGACGTAGTCGCTCTCGTGCAACAGCACGTCCAGTTCAGCCGGGTCACGCAGACGGTCGGTCTTGAACTCCACCAGATGCCACCGCCCGTCAGCCCACCAGAGCGCATCGATGACGCCGCTGTCGGGATGCCCCTCAGCATCGACGACGCTGTAGGGCACCTCCGCCAGACGTTCCTCGGCGGCATCCATCTGTGCATAGAGCTCCGTGGCCTGGAAGCGATCGAGCATCCGTGCAGCGCGGCGGACGCCATTCGCCACCCGCGCCTCGTCAGTGAGCCCAAGGTGGTGCATCACGGCAACAGCCTGGCGCACAAAGACGTCATCATCGCTCCCCGGAAAGGTCCACGCTGCCAGGGCCTGATGTACCACTTCGCCCACCACCCATGCAGGTGCCCACACCTGACGTCGCTCCGGCACCACCCGCCACACCCGCGGCGGTGGGTCCCGTTCGGCGCCGGTGACCGCTTCATCAACCCGGAGCGCCCTCGGCACGATATCCGCGAGCAGTCGAAGGTCTGTCGGGAGGGCGGGCTCTGGTGCGGCGCCCGGCGCCACGGCGATCTCCCCCAACGCCAGCTCCGGCTCACAGATCGTACAGCGCACGATGCAACCCTCCACCTGCAGGTCGAACTCGTGGAAGGCATCACCGGCGCTATCACACGGAGGTGCGCCCTCCGAGAGGTGCAACGCGCGATCCAACTGCTCGAGCCAACCGGCGAGCCCCAGCGAACCGTCCTTCCGCGCCGTGACGGTACCGTTGACCCACAGCATCTCGCGTGCACGGGTCGCCGCGACGTAGAGCAGCCGGTCGGCTTCGGCAGCTTCGCGATCGCCCTGCCGCTGTGCTGCCAGCCTATAGGCCATCGACCCGCTCTTCTCGACCTCGCGCGACCCGCCCTCCATCTCGATCTCCCGGTCCCCGGAAAGCGGAGGGACCACGCCCAGGTCCGCATCGATCAGCAGGCCACGGCTCCCGGGGCTGCGACGTGACGCGTCGCCCAGGACCACCACCGGAAACTCCAATCCCTTGGCCTGGTGTACCGTCATAATCTGGACCGCGCCGGCTACCGGCACCCGCGCCTCGCCCTCACGCGGCGCCACATCGCGCAGCTGATCCAGGTAGGCCAGGAAGGCGTCGACGCCGACAATCGCGGCGGCGTGGGCGTCGGCGAGCAGCTTGTTGACATTGCCGGCTGCACGGCTCTCCCCGGCGCGCAGCAGGGTGGCGCGATAGGCTGTTCGATCGAGAAAGGTCTTGAGCACGTCGGCGACCCGCGTCCGACCCACCATCTCGTGCAACTCATCGATCAACATCGCTGCCTGACGCGCGACCTCGGCCTCCTCCTCCAACACGGTCGGGGCGTCGCTGCGAAGCGCCCGCCACAGCGAGGGGAGCCCTGCGGCCCACTGGGCCTCCCGCAGCCGGTAGAGCGCCATATCCGAGAGTCCCACAGCGGGCGACCGCAACAGCCCCGCCAACGCCAGATCGTCGCTCGGGTCAGCGAGCGCAGCCAGGGCATTGACCAGATCGCGCACCTCAGGACGGTCGTAGAAGCCGCGTCCGGCAATGGTCAGATAGGGGATGCCGGCAGCCTCCAAGGCAGCCTCATAGTCGGGAAATGAGGTCGAGGCACGACAGAGGATCGCGATGTCGCCATAGCCCAGGGGTCGGCGCACCGGCGAACTACTCACCTCATCGTCGACCTCAAGCATCATCGACCGGCTCTCCACAAGCTCCGCCAGGCGTGCGCACAGACGATGCGCCGCGCGATCTTTGCCGCCGATGGCGAGGATCAGTTCCACATAGGGAGGTGTCAGCCCGTCAGCGGGCGCCTCGCGAGCATGGGTCAGGGGGGCGAAGGGCTCGACGTAGGGGCGATCGACGTCGTCAACCTCGCCCAGGACGGGACGCAGGAGCGCGTTGAGGGCCGCGACGAGATCACGATGAGCGCGATAGGAGGTGGCAAGCTGATGGCCCTCTCCCGTGGCCTCGATGTCTTGGCGCTCGTCGCGGAAGACACGCACGTCGGCCCCGCGGAAGGCGTAGATCGACTGCTTCCCATCCCCGACGATGAAGAGCCGCCCGCGATCGCCGTTCAATAGGCGCACCAGATCACGCTGACGCCCGTTGGTATCCTGGAACTCATCCACGAGCAACGCCGCGACCTCGTCCTGCCACATCGCGCGGGCCTCGGCATCGTGCCCCAACAGCTCGAGGGCCAGGACCTCCAGATCGTCAAAGTCCAACGCCTGACGCCGTCGCTTGGCCCGGTCGTAGGCTGATACGGCATGCGCGTGGATGCGCATAAGCCCGGGCACAACCTGCCGCGCGAGATGCCGGTCAAGCTCCAGGTCGATGCCGTCGCCCACCAGCGGCGCCAGGGTGGCTTCGTAGCGCTCGCGCAGGCTGCGGATGGTATCCTTGGGCCGTGCGGGGTCCCAGTTGCCCTGGCGCCCCTTCAAGAGCAGATGGGCGCGCAGCGGCTGCATGTGGCGCGAGACCTCGAACCAATCGCCCACTGCCCTGGCGGCAGCGATAGCGTCGATGTGGGCCAGGGCGACCTCAAGATCCGGCGTCAAGGCGTCGCCGGCTGCCTGAGCGCGTGCCAGCGTGCCGTCCGCGCGCAGCGCCAGCAGCGCCGCGATATCGGCCTGCACCGCCGGGTCGTCCAGGAATGCGCGGAGCGAGCCCACGAGGTGAGGTGCCCACAGCGCCCATAGATCCTGCGTCGCGTCGAGGCCACGGGAAGCTGCCGGCCCATCCTCGATGTCTAGGCGCGCCCCAAGCAGCGACGCGGTGTGGCGCGCCAGATCCCGCTCGCCGAAGAGGCCGAAGAGCGGCACCAGCTCGTCCTGATCGGCAGCCCAGGCCAGCGCGACCTCGACCGCTTGCGCCTGCAACAGGGCCATCTCCCCCTCGTCCAGGAGTGTGAAGCGGGGATCGATGCCCAAGGCGGCTGGGTGGCGCCGCAGGATCTCGCCGCAGAGGCTGTGAATCGTCCCGATTCGCGCGCCATCGAGCGCCTGGTAGTGATCGCGCCAGAGGGCTCGCTCCGCATCCGTGAGGTCCCCGCGGGCCAGATAATCCCCCATCTCCTTCCGCACCCGGTTGCGCATCTCCCGCGCGGCCTTCCGCGTGAAGGTGATCGCGACAATCGCGCGCAGCGGCAGCCCTTCGGCGAGGAGCGAGAGGTAGCGCGCGACGAGGGTCCGCGTCTTGCCCGCGCCGGCGCCTGCCGTGACCGCGACATCGCGTCCGCGCGCGACAACGGCGGGACGCTGCTCGTCGCTCGGCGTCATCTGCGCCACGATCGGATGCAAGGTTACCATCTCCTCGCCTCGTAGTGCCAGCAGAAGCCCGCTGCCGGGCAGTAGGCGGGACACCCCCCGCTGGGCGGAGTCGGGACGAAGTGCCCACCTCGCGCGCCGCGCACCGCCTCCCAAGCATAAGCGGTCGCGGTCTCGATCGCCGCCTGTGGTCCCCTTCCCCTATCACCGCGGAAGCCGGAGAGGCTCAAGGGGCTGGGCTGCGCATGCTGCACGTGCCAATAGAAGCCCTCGGCAACAGGCCCCAACCCCAGGGCGTCGCGCGCCGCAAGGGCATAGAGCGGCAGCTGCAGGATCTCACCCCGGTTGGCCCTCGCGTTGCTGTAGGCGGTGGGGCCGGCAGTCTTGTAGTCCACGATACGCACCCGGCCCGCGCTGTCACGGTCCACACGATCGATCAAGCCCCGGAGGCGGAAGCTGTCACCTGCTCCGTCCGGAACCTCGAGCGGTG
>JAXGUU010000207.1:0-7473 GCA_040774145.1 Anaerolineae bacterium | reverse complement strand
TGGTGCCGGAGGAGGCCTTTGTTCACGCCATCGGTGGACAGATCGCTGAGGAAGTCTACACGGCGGTGTGGTATCTGGTGATGGATGGTCAGACCATCACTCACAACGATGCGGGCCCACTCATCCGTCGCACCCGGACCGTACAGCAGCGCGCGGCGACGTTGCTGCCCAATACGACGCTCGGTCAGTCGCCGATGAACGCCCTGCTCGACTACCGCCGCTCGGCGAACCTGCTGACGATCCTGCTCTATGCCTTCAGCATCCCCATCTTGGGGCTGTTGTTGGCCTTTATCACGCTGACGGCAGGCCTGGCGACTGAACGGCGCCGCAATGAGGTCGCCGTTCTGCGCAGTCGGGGCGCTATGGCGGCTCAGATGGTGGGCATTGCCGCGTTGGAGAGCCTGATCCTGGGCGGCGTCGCCCTGTTGCTGAGCTCCCCGGTCGGCATGGGGATCGCACGACTCATCGGACAGGCGCGTAGCTTCCTCGATTTCGCCGGGGAGACGGAGGCGCTCCGCGTCGTAGTTACGCCGGATACCCTGCGCTTCGGCGTCGTCGCCGTCGTGATCGGGACGGTAGCGCAGGTGCTGCCCGTCTTCGGGGCTGCCAATCACACGGTGGTGTCGTACAAGCGCGAGCAGGCCCGGATGATGCGTAAGCCGTGGTGGCAGCGGGCCTGGTTGGATGTGCTGCTCCTGATTCCGACGGGCTATGGTGCCTATCTGTTGCGCAATCAGGGCAGTGTCGTGTTGTTGGAGGAGAGCTTTGGTAGCGCCCCCTTTCAGAACCCGCTGCTCTTCCTGATCCCGGCGTTAGGTATCCTGGCGCTGACCCTCATCTTCTTGAGATTCATGCCGTTGGTGATGTCGTTCGTCAGCTGGGTCGCCGGACACACGCGGTCGGTCGGCCTTCTGATGGCCTCCCGCCACCTCGCGCGGTCGCCCAGCTTCTATACGACGCCGCTGATCTTGCTCGTGTTGACCCTTAGTCTGTCGGCCTTCACGGCGTCGCTGGCCCATACGCTGGACCAGCACCTGCATGACAAGACCTTCTATCAGGCAGGCGCTGAGCTACGCTTTGTGGAGCGGGGCGTGGGGACGCAAGGCGTTTCATCGGCAGCCTTCGGCAGCTCGGGTGATGAGGAGGCGACGACGGAGGACGCCGGGCCTCGCTGGTTCTTCCTACCGGTGAGTGACTACCTTGGAGCGCCGGGCGTTGAATCGGTCATGCGCGCTGCGACGTATCCGTCCACGGCCGTCGTCGTGACCGGACGCCATAGCGGGGTCTTCATGGGGATTGAGCGTGCCAGCTTTCCCCAGATCAGCTACTGGCGCGATGACTTCGCCTCGCAGAGCCTGGGCGGATTGATGAATGAGCTGGCGCTGCAGCGGAACGGCGTGCTGGTCCCCGACATATTTCTGAGTGATAACCTGCTCACTCTGGGGGATGATCTCCGCGTTGAGGTGGTGACCTATGGGATGCGGACGACACTGGATCTCAGGATCGTGGGCACGTTCACCTACTTTCCCACCTGGTACCCTTCGGCGGGTCCCCTCTTTGTCGGTGACCTGGACTATCTCTTCGAGCGGACGGGGCAGCAATATCCCTACGATGTGTGGATCAGTCTCGCGTCGAATGCGGACGTCGACACGCTGGTGAACGAGCACCTCAACCTCTTCTCGTATGATTGGCGGGCCCCCGAGATCAGCATTGCGGCTGAGCAGGAGCTACCTGAGCGCCAGGGGCTCTTTGGCGTGCTCTCGGTGGGCTTCACCGCAGCTGCCGTGCTCACGGTGGTGGGATTCCTGATGTACGCGCTCTTCTCCTTCAGGCGCCGCTTCATCGAGTTTGGGGTATTACGTGCCGTCGGGCTCTCGGCGCGGCAGATGACCGCTTTCCTGGGTTGGGAGTTGGCGTTGCTGATTCTGATGGGCGGAGGGTTGGGCACGCTGTTGGGAGGATGGGTCAGTGAGTTCTTCATCCCCTTCCTTCAGATCGGTGTTGATGAGGCCTCCCGCATCCCGCCCTATGTGGTCGATGTTGCCTGGACGGAGATCTTCCGGATCTATGGCTTGTTTGTGATGTTGTTTGTGGTTGCGCTAGCTGCGCTCATCGTGATGCTGCGTCGCATGAGGATCTTCGAGGCGGTCAAGCTGGGCGAGACGGCATAGCCGTGGTAGATTTGATTCCCTAAGGATGGAGATGATGGCAGAACGATTAGGAACTTCGCCGGAGACGGCGACGTCATCGGCGGCGGGACTCGTGCCCGAGGTGGCGTATGCGGCAGGTGAGGGTGGGGCCAAGCCCTTCATTGTGTGCGACAACCTGGTCAAGATCTATAAGGTCGCCGACCTCGAGGTGGTCGCCCTGCAAGGGCTTGACCTGGTGATCCAGCCCGGTGAGCTTCTGGGTATTGTCGGCGCCAGTGGAAGCGGCAAGAGCACGTTAATGAACGTCTTGGGGGGCCTGGATCGGCCTTCTGCGGGCCGCGCATGGGTCGACGGTAAGGACTTGTTGAAGCTGTCCAACCGTGAGCTCAACGAGTACCGGCGTTCGGACGTGGGGTTTGTGTGGCAGCACGGGGCGCGCAACCTGATACCCTACCTGAATGCCTTCGAGAACGTCAAGCTGCCCATGACGCTGGCCGGCAAGGCGGGCCGCATGGTCAACCAGCGCGCTAAGGAGCTCCTCGAGACGGTGGGGCTGGGCGAGCGGATGCGTCACAAGCTCTCTGAGCTGTCAGGCGGTGAGCAGCAGCGCGTCGCGATCGCGGTGGCGCTGGCCAATGATCCCAAGATCCTGCTCGCGGACGAGCCGACGGGAGAGTTGGACTCCGTGACGGCGCTGACGATCTACGAGCTCATCAACGATCTCAATCGCGAGTTCGGCCTCACCACGCTGATTGTGAGTCACGATCCTACGCTGGCGCGTCACGTCCACCGCGTCGTCGCGATTCGTGACGGCCGGATGGCCACCGAAACCGTCCGATCACGGGTGAACGGCACGCCCTCGGTGACCCCTGGGTTTGGTGCGGATGCGGATGAGGTGGCTGAGGAGATGTTCGAAGAGCTCACGGTGGTTGACGCCGCGGGCCGTCTGCAGATCCCCAAGGACTATCTGCTGAAGTTCGGGATCAGGGGACGCGCGCGCCTCGAGATGACCGAGGATGGGATCCTCGTGCTGCCCGCCGACAACGTTGACCTCGGCCACGTCCAGGATGCGGAGCTGCTGGCGACCGGCTTTGAGGAGGCCAAGAAGGCCCGCGGGTTGAGCGGCTTGCTCCAGCGCCTCAAGCGCGGCGATCTGCCGGTCATCGGCGGGCGGGGACGAAAGGGCGGAGAGTAGAGTATGGCGACAAGGCTAGAAGTAGCAGAATTCGACTACGCTATCCAAACCGAGAATCTGTGGCGAGTCTACAGGATCGGTAACAACATCGAGGTGCCGGCTCTTCGTGGGCTCGATCTCAAGATCGCGCCAGGGCACTTCATCGCGCTGAAAGGGCGGTCCGGGAGCGGCAAGACCACTCTCCTTAACTGCCTGAGCGGCCTGGATCAGCCCACTAGCGGTGAGGTCCGAGTCCTCGGGTATGATCTCTCAAGCCTCAACGACGGACAGTTGACGCAGTGGCGCCGGGAGCAGCTCGGCTTCGTCTTTCAATCGTTTGGCCTGTTGCCCACACTCTCCGCCTACGAGAATGTGGAGCTGATGCTGCGCATCAAGGGCGTCGGCGCCCGTGAGCGTCACGAGCGGGCCACCTACTGCCTGGAGTTGGTCGGCTTGCGCAAGTGGATGGACCATCGCCCCTATGAGCTCTCAGGTGGTCAGCAGCAGCGGGTCGCGATTGCACGCTCGCTCGCCAATCGCCCGCTGCTGATTTTGGCGGATGAGCCGACGGGCGAGCTGGACAGCGAGACGGCGCGCGAGATCCTGGGGCTGTTTCAGGAGATCGTCAGAGAGGAGAACATCACGATGTTGATGGCCTCTCACGACCCGCTGGTGGATGACTACGTCGATATGATCGTGCAGTTGCGGGACGGACAGCTCGTCGATTAGCTGTCGATGTCGAGAGCTTCACGCGGGTGAGGTCTGTCCTCACCCGCGTTGTGGTGTCAGCGCCGTTTGCGCTCCAGCAGTTGCTCGAAGAGCACTTCGTAGTCCAGGGCCGTGCGTTCGATGGAGAAGCGCTCCTCGATTTCGTGTCGAGGCTGTACGTACGACGCGCGGTCGTCGATGACCTTGAGGATAGCCTCCGCGAGACCGTCTGCGTCGCCGACCGGTGCGATCTCTCCCATGCCGGTCTGCAGCACCGGCTGCCGGACACCGGGGAGGTCGCTGGCGACACTTGGCACGCCCGCCAGCATCGCCTCGACCTGTACCAGGCCGAACGACTCCGTTGAGTTGAGGCTGGGTACGGTAATGACGTCCAGATTCGGATAGAAGGCGGCCATCTGGGCCGCATCGAGGACGCCGAGGAAGCGCCATTGTCCGCGTTCCTCGTAGACCCTGATGCGTGGTAACAGGCGCGCCGCATAGGCTTCTTCCGCTAACACATCCCGGAACTGGCCCGCGAAGAGCACGCGCGCATCGGGGTAACGTTCCAGGATTCTCGGCAAGGCCTGGAGCAGGATCTCGACGCCCTTCTCAGCGGCGAGCCGAGCCGCCATCCCGATGACGGGGTGCTTGCCCTCGGGGTTGTACATGCGCTCAAATGCGACGATCCCCGACTTGGACGACTCAGGCATCGTGACGGGAGGCGAGATGACGTGCAGCTTGTGGACGAACTTCTGCAGGAAGGCAGAATGGTCGGCGAAGTCGCGCGTGTAGGCGACGATACCGTCGCTGCTGCGACCTGCCAGATCGTTCATCAGCAGGATCACTTTGTTGACAATGCGGTTGAAGAGACCGGGAGGCAGCTCCAGGTCGCAGTGATAGGTGAGCAGCGTGGGTTTGTGAAGGAGTTTCCCGCGTAGGGCGACGCCGGCGGCGTCGAACTGCGGCAGGTGTAGGCTGATGACGTCGGCCTCGCGGACGTACTTCCAGGCGAGGTAGCCGAAGGTCGGCATGATCACACCCTTGCTGATCCGCAGTGCCACCGGAGCGCGCACCACGCGCACCCCATCCACCTCCTCCATGCTCGGAAGTTGACGGCTGTATCGCGAGGTCAGCACCGTGACCCGGTGTCCGCGCGCGACCAGCCCTTGGGCCAGACGCTCAGCATAGATCGTGAGGCCGCTCGTATGGGGGCGGTAATAGGTGAGGACGATCAGGACATTCATCTCTGGCTACAGTAGCTCCTTGTGACCTCGCACCCAAGCATAGAGCCTGCCGATGCCGGTCCGGACATCGACCTTGGGCCGCCAGCCCAGGTCCCGTTCGGCTTTGCGGATGTCGGCAACGAAGATCAGTTGATCTCCCGGACGCCAGTCGCCCCGGGAGACGGGGATGCGGCGTCCGCTGAGCTCCTCCAGAAGGGGTGCGAACTCCTCCCAGATCGCAAGCTGGTTGTCCGGCCCGCCGCCCAAGTTGTAGATCTCACCGCAGACACGGTCTCCGTGCTCGATGGCTGCGTCGTAGGCATCCAGAAGATCATCGATGTAGAGCAGGTCGCGCACCTGCTTGCCGTTGCCGTAGATGGTGATGGGCCGGCCCAACTGCGCCGCGATGATGAACCAGGCCACCCAGCCCTGATCCTCGATCCCGAACTGCCGGGGTCCGTAGATGCAGCTTTGGCGAAAGACGACGGTTGGCAGACCATAGATGCGTGCATAGTCGCGCACATACTGATCCCCCGCCCCCTTGGAGCATCCGTAGGGCGAGTGGAAGTCCAGCGGATAGCTCTCCGGAATGCCATAGGGATAATCACGGTAGGCGTAGCGGGTCGCCAGCTCCTCGATAGCGAGGCCCTCCATGCCGCCGTAGACCTTGTTGGTTGAGGCGTAGATGACCAAGGGGGGCTTGGCGGCGCGACGGGCAGCTTCGAGTACGTTGAAGGTCCCCATGACGTTGATCTCGAGATCCTCCCGGGGGTTCGCCACCGATGTCGTCACGGCGACCTGGGCTGCGAGATGGACGATCACGTCGGCCTCGGCGGCGGCGGCAGCGATCCGCTCGGCGTCGCGGACATCACCCTGAATGACGGTCAGAGCATCGTCACCGGTGCCCTGGAGCCATTCGAGATTGGCGTGCGCGCCGCGCCTGGAGAGGTTGTCGTAGACGGTGACCCGCTCTCCCCGCACCAAAAGGCGGTGTGCGTAGTTCGCGCCGATGAAGCCGGCCCCGCCGGTGATCAGGACATGGTCAGGCATGGTCGATCTCCTGTCCGCCCTTGACCAGGTGCTTGAGCGACATGCCCCAGGAGGCGAGCGCGAGAGCACCCAAGGCGATACCGGTCAGATAGGGCAGGGCATGAACGAGCACGGCATAGGTGAAGCCGAGGTCGCGAGGAATGTCGAATCCCCAGAAGAGCGCCTCACGCACCGCGAAGTGAAAGGAACCGATGCCGCCCGTCGCCGGGAAGACCATGCCGAATGCGCTGGACCATGTCGCCACGATGCTTTGGAGAAAGGACGTTGTTGGCAGGAAGGCGCGGCAGGCCCACAGCATCGCCATAAAGTAGGCTGCGGTGACGGTCCAAAGCGCCAAGGACCAGACGACGATGGCGGCCCCATCCTTGGGCGACCGCAGTGCCTTCAGTCCGCTCAGGATGCTCCGGAGCGGCTTTAGCCAGCGGTCGATGTCAGCGATACCGAGGGCCTTCAGGGCCCGGTGGGCTAATCGCTCCGTCATGTCCGGGAAGATCGCCACGAGGATGAAGACGAGCAGGATCACGAAGGAGAGCAGACCGCTGAGCAGAAGCAGCATATTGAGGGAGATGGCGCCCTGGAGCAGCCCGTCGCCGGAGGCGTCCCCCGTCGCCAGATAAGCCTGTAACCCCGGCACCTGCGGTAGGCTCACGACCAGGATAAGGACGATAAGCAGCAGGTCGAGCACGCGTTCCACGACCACGGTGGAGAGCGCTGCCAGCGCCGACACCGGTCCGCGGAAACTCGCGCCCACCGCTCGGGCCGGGTCGCCTGCGCGAAATGGGAGTACGCCGCTGATCAGATAGCCAATACCGATCAGGCCGAAGGCGTCCCGTAGCGAGATCTTGCGCCCTAGGAGGATCCGCCAACGCGCTGCACGTATCACGAGCGTACCGACGATCAGCAGCAGGGTCACGCCTGCCCACAGCCAGTCCACCCTGGTCAACGCTGCGCCTACGTCGTCGAACTCGATGCCGCGGAGTGCGACGTAGACTGCCAGCGCACTCAAAACCAGCGTGATGGCGATCTGGAGGATTCTCTTGTTCATCTCGTCATTATACCATGGACGGTCGCTCCGAGCCGTTGTTGACGCTTGACCGCCATAGCGTCAGATGGTAGCCCCGGCTGAGGCGTTGCCTTCGGCCTGAATCCGGGTTACACTTCTCAGACC
>JAXGUU010000206.1:0-7477 GCA_040774145.1 Anaerolineae bacterium | reverse complement strand
TGGTCGCCTGGTTCCCGCCGACCAACTTCCTGCTGATGGACGCGCAGCTCGAAGCCTCGGGCTTCATCCAGACCCCGGAGTCGGCCCACAGCGGACCGGCATCTCCGGAGTCGCGGATCCTGGGCGAGCAGATCACGCGGATCCCCGACGTGGTGCGCGCCGCTAACCCGGAGACCTACATCCGTCCCGGCCTGCCCCCCTGCCTCATCCAGCACGGCACCGCGGACGACACAGTGCCCTATCAGCAGTCACTCACCTTCGCCTGTAAGCTCGCCGCCGCGATCGGGCCCGAGCAGGTGACCTATGATCTGCTGCTGAACGCCAAGCATGGGCATAATGACCCCGCCTTCAACACGGCGCAGAACCTCAACAAGATCCTCGATTTCCTCGACAGCGCACTGCAAGCCTAGCCATAGGAGGCAAAGAACACCGTGACAACCGCCAATCCGCACCGTCTCAGCCCGGCGTTGACCGCGTTCCCCGCACCGGGCGTCTATGACGCACCCCATATGATCACACTGCTCTGCGATCGGGAGGGCGCCGAGATCCATTACACGCGCGACGGCTCCGCGCCCACGCTCGACAGTCCGATCTTCGACCCCTATGTGTTGATCCCACTCGAGCAGTTCGGCGAGGAGGTGCCGGAGGGCAAGCGCTCCTACACCCTCCGCGCCATCGCCGTTGCGGGCGATCAGGTCAGTGACGAAGCCGTCTTTCGCTACGACATCGAGCCTCGCGACCGCGACACCTTCGTCTCCGAAGAGATCCTCCCCGGCGTGCGCCTCATCCGTGATTTCGAGAACAACAAGATGTACCTGGTCACCGGCAGCGAGCGCGCGCTCCTGATCGATGCCGGCATGAGCACGGGCGACCTGCGCGGCTACGTGCTCGCCTTGACGGGCGATCTCCCACTCGATGTCTGCATCACCCACGGGCACCCGGACCACGTTGCAGCGATGGGGCAGTTCCAGGCGGACCACGCCGTCCATATGCACCCCGCCGATCTGCCGTTACTCCGTCGGTTCAAAGAGCATCTCAACTACCAGATCGACCTGGATGCCATCGTGCCGATTGACGAGGGCTTCATCTTCGAGCTGGGCGACCGCCGGCTGTCGGTCTACCACATCCCCGGTCACTCGAGGGGCTGCCTCGCACTGCTGGACGCGCCGAGCGGCATCCTCATCGCCGGTGACGCCATCGGCAGCAACGGGCCGACAATCGTGGATGCGCTGTGGCTGCAGATGAGCGACGACGGCGTCGACGACTACCTCTCGGCCCTCCAGGTCTTCCGCTCGAAGGTGGCGGGGAAGATCAGCCATATCTGCGGCGGTCACGGCGCACGCTACCTGGAGGGCGAGACCTACCTCGACAACCTACAGGAAGCCGCCCAGCAGCTGGTGGACCACGGCACCGAGATCCTCGTCCCCTCGCCCCGCCCTGCCGGTGCCTGGAAGACCGTCTGCGGCGACCGCCTCACCGATCCCAACTGGGCCTCCATCAACGTCCATCGCGACACCTGTCTCAGCGCGCCACCCGACAGGATCGCGACACTGAGTAACCTGCAGATCAGGGGTGCAGATGTGGCCGAGCCCTTCAAGCCTCAACGGCGTGAGTACACCGCGACCTTGAGGCCCGGGAGTGATACCGTGGAGATCATCGCCACCGCGATGTCGCGCCGCCATAGCGCGCTGACCGTGGACGGCAGGCAGGCGACATCGGGGCAGCCGTTTGCCGCTGCTGTGACGGTTGCCGCTCACACTTTCGGTATCGAGGTCGTTGCGCCGGATGGGGAGACGACCACCGTCTACACCCTGTCCGTGGCGCGCGGTTAGGGGGCGTGGCGTCCCGACACCGGAGCGCCACACAATCAAGGAGGTTGATATGGTTCGGACCGACATGTATGAGGGTATGCTGGCTGAGACGGTGACTATGCCGGGCGACGGCGACATGCTGATCAACGCCTACCTCGCCCGCCCCCTGGGCGCCGGCCCCTTTCCTGCCGTGGTGCTGCTCCACCACATGCCGGGCTGGGACGAATGGTATCGGGAGGCCACCCGCAGGTTCGCCTACCACGGCTATGCCGCGCTCTCCCCCAACCTCTACTTCCGGGTCGGGCACGGCACGCCCGAGGACGTCGCGGTCAAGGTGCGCGCCGACGGCGGTATTCCCGATGACGTGGTGGTGGGTGATGTTGGCGGTGCCGTCGCATTCCTGCGATCACTGCCTTTCGTCAACGGGAAAGTGGGACTGTTCGGCACCTGCTCGGGAGGTCGCCACGCCTACCTTGCGGGGTGCAGGCTCCGGAACGTGGATGCCATCGTCGACTGCTGGGGCGGCGGTGTCGTAATGTCCGATGACGACCTGACCGACAAGCGTCCTGTCGCTCCGATCGCGTACACCGCGGATCTGTCGTGCCCGCTGCTGGGTCTTTTCGGAAATGAGGATCGCAGTCCGAGCCCGGAGCAGGTCGACATCCACGAACAGGTCTTGATCGAACATGGCAAGACCTATGAGTTCCACAGGTATCCCGACGCGGGTCACGGCTTCTTCTACTACCACCGGCCCAACTATCGCCAGCAGCAGGCGGTCGACGGTTGGGAGAAGATCTGGGCATTTCTGGGCAAGGTCCTCTAGCCGGTATCCATAGGCGGACAGTGACAGGAGGGACAGCATGTGCACGATGATCGCCAAGAAGATCGCCCTGGAGGGTAGCGGCAAGGGCAGCAGCGGGTGGTTTGAGGTCAGCCAGGCCAATGTCTCCTACGACCATCCCTTCCACATCCCCCACGAACACGCCCTCAACCTCGACTTCGTCAACGAAAGCCTGGGACTGGATGCCAGGGTCGCCGTCGAGCTGAGCGAACAGGACGCCCGGCGATTGGTGGCTGCGATCCTCGAGGTCCTGGACGAAGCGCAGGAAGGCGGACACCTCATATAGGCTAGTGCAAAGACAGAGAAGACCCCCAGGAATGAGAGGGCTCGCCGGCGGCGAGACCTTTGGGGTTTTTTCGTCGAGTAGGCGCCTGCTGGACAAGAAAACCCCAAAGGTCTTCTCCGGCAGCAGATGGCCTCTCCCGAAGAGCTCCCTTGATTCTGCACTAGGGACCGTACCCGGCCCGATCAGCGCCTAGAGCTGTTTGGCCAGGTAGTAGCGCGTGTGACCGGGTGGGAAGTCGCGCAGCTCGCCGAAGACCTGGTAGCCGGGCTTCTCATAGAAGCCCGGCGCCTGAAAGCTGAACGTATCCAGATAGGCATGCTGGGCGCCGAGGTCCCGCGCTGCCTCCTCGACGAGCGTCAGCAGCCGGTGCCCATGTCCCTGACCGCGCAGGTCATCCCTCACCCACATGAGGTCGATGTAGAGCCACGCATAGCGGACCACGCCGATCACGCCCCCGGCGATCTCCTCATCGGGCCCGCGGAGCACGAAACACAAGCTGTGCGAGCTATCATCGCCGGCTTGCTCTTCGTTGTAGGCCCCGATGCCCCCACCGATGGCCATCCATTCAGCCCGTCCGGGCTCCTCAACGCAGACAATCTGGTAGTCTTCACGTGTATCCAATGGCTCACCTCACTCAGCGCATAATCTCTCCGCCCGGCGTCGGTACCGGGCCTGAAGCTGTGGATCGCCGGGATTGATTGCGGTGATTGATCCTGTCTAGAGGTCGCCCCACTTTTCGCCACGGAGGAGCACGTGGTGGCAGCTATAGGCCGCCTCCGCGGTACCCCACGCCTGCGGGGCCATCCAGTCCCTCACGGCGGGCGGCGCCAACTCGACCAGCGCGTCGAGACACGCCTTAGTGTTGGGCGTCACCCCCTGACGGTCGGCCCACGCGTCATAGTTCAGCTCCTTGATGCACGGCTCCGTGTGCGTCACCGTCATCCCGGCGGCTGCGAACATCGCGCGCCACTCGCCCTCCGTAAACGCCCGGTTGTGGCTGGGATCGCGCAGCTTTTCGAAGGCTTCAGTATAGCGGGCGATGAGGGCGTCATCGGGCACGAGATGATCCTGCACGAGCAGCAGGCCGCCCGGCTTGAGCACGTGCGCCGCCTCTCGAACAAAGCCTGCCGCATCCTCGAAGTGATGAGGAGCGATGCGACAGGTGACCAGGTCGAAGCACGCGTCGTCAAAGGGCAGTTCCTCGGCTGCAGCCTGCCGGAAGCTCACATTGGCTATCCTCTGAGACACCATATGAGCCTCGGCCGCGTCCAGCATCCGCTGGGTCAGGTCACTCGCGACGACGTGCGCGACGTGAGGGGCGAAGGTCAGCGCGGTGTGCCCTCCGCCCGTTGCGATATCGAGGACGACCCAGTCCGGCTGCGGCTGCGCTAGAGCCAGCAAACGGGCTAGGTCGGCACCCTGCGCGTGCGGTGCGCTGGTGACATAGGCCTGGGCATACTGCCCGAACCGCTGTTGGGCGAGGGTTTCGGGGACTGCGCGCTCCTTGCCGGTCTGTTCCACCACCACAGGTACGCCTCCTGAGTCCAAGTGTCCTGTTCGACATTGGAGAGTTCATCGCTACGTTGCTTGCGCTCCTAGGCTCGGAGACAGACGGTATCCCAGGGCACCGGCACACGATTGCACGCGATGTCTGTGCGAGCCATTATACCGACATCCGGTCGCGTGCCTATCGAGCGGGCAGACGTCCCCACCCGTCACGGGGCCGACGGTGATAGCGAGCTTGCCTAGTTTGACGCATCTCCCAACGGCCCCTACAATGACACCTATGAACGAGCAGTCCATCTCCGAGCTTCAGGCGCAGATGCAGGCGGGCACGCTCACCGCTCGCGCCCTCGTCGAGCGCTACCTCAACCGCATCGAGCGCCTCGATCGCAACGGCCCGGCGCTCAACGCTGTGATGGAGATCAACCCCGACGCGCTCACGATCGCCGACGCCCTCGACGCGGAGCGCGCGTCCCAGGGTCCGCGCGGCCCGCTCCACGGCATCCCGGTCCTCTTGAAGGACAACATCGACACGGCGGACCGCATGATGACGACGTCAGGGTCGCTAGCGCTCCTGGGTTCGATCGCGCCGGAGGACGCCTTCCTCGTGCGCAAGCTACGCGAGGCCGGCGCCGTCATCCTCGGCAAGACCAACCTCAGCGAGTGGGCCAACTTCCGCTCGACGCGCTCGTCCAGCGGTTGGTCCGGTCGCGGCGGGCAGACCCGCAATCCCTACGCGCTCGACCGCAACCCCTGCGGCTCCAGTTCCGGATCGGCGGTGGCGGTCGCCGCGAACCTCTGCGCCGTCGCCATCGGCACCGAGACCGACGGCTCCATCATCTGCCCCTCGCACACCAACGGCATCGTGGGGATCAAGCCGACGGTCGGTTTGGTCAGCCGGACGGGCGTCATCCCCATCTCGCACAGCCAGGACACCGCCGGGCCGATGGCGCGCACCGTCGCCGACGCGGCGATCCTGCTCGGCGCGCTCACCGGGGTCGATCCCGAGGATCCGGCAACTGAAGCGAGCCGCGAACACGCGCTGACGGACTATACGCCCTTCCTCGACGCCGACGGCCTGCAGGGCGCACGCATCGGCGTCGCGCGCGCCACCTTCGGCTTCGATCCCCGCGTCGATGCCATCATGGAAGCCTGCCTGCAGACCATGCACGACCTCGGCGCGACGATCGTCGATCCGGCCGACGTGGCCACCGCAGACGAGCTGGGCAAGACCGAGATCGAGGTCCTGCTCTACGAGTTCAAGGACGACCTCAACGCCTACCTGGCGCGCCTGGGGCCGAGCGCCCCGGTCAAGTCATTGGAGGAGATCATCGCCTTCAACGAGGCGCACAGAGAGAGCGTGATGCCCTTTTTCGGTCAGGAGCGGATGCTCGCGGCCCAGGCCAAGGGCCCGCTCACCGACGCGGCCTATCTCGAAGCGTTAGCGACCAACCACCGCTTGGCCCGCACCGAGGGGATCGACGCGACGCACCAGGCGCACGAGTTGGACGCCATCGTCGCCCCATCGGGCGGCCCCGCCTGGCTCACCGACTGGGTCAACGGCGATCACCACGGCGGGGGCGGCAGCTCCTCGCCGGCAGCCGTCGCCGGCTATCCCAACATCACTATCCCGGCGGGGTACATCTTCGGCCTGCCGGTGGGCCTCTCCTTTTTCGCGAGCGCCTACCAGGAACCTACCCTGATCCGCCTGGCCTATGCCTTCGAGCAGGCCACCCAGGTCCGCCGCCCACCCCAGTTTCTGCCCGTCGTGAGGTTCGGCGATCCGGCGATCGGAACGCCCGGAAAGGGGCCTAACAACGATGATTGAAGTGGTCTATGAGGTGATGACCCAACCGGGGGCTGAGGGCCGCTTCGAGCTGGTCTTCGGACCCGGCGGCTCTTGGAGCGACCTCTTCTCCGACTGCCCGGGCTTTCGCGGCACGACGGTACTGCGCGACACCGCCGACCCCCGGCGATACATGATCGTGGACCTGTGGGACTCGGAGGTCGATCGCGAGCGGGCCATCGCCGAACAGCAGGGCGCCTACCTCGCGCTCGAAGCGGACCTGGACACATGGACGGCAGCACGGCAGGACCTCGGCACCTTCAGGATCCTCAACAGCGCCACCGTGCGTTCGCGACCGACGTCACGGCGACGCGGTCGTACCCGTTAGCGCGGTGCACCGGCAAAGAGAGCAGCTCGTGGATGGCTTCTCACACAATACGGCCCGGTCTTGGATGACGTTCCCTCTCCGCATCGTAGACCTGCCAGTGGACAGCCTCATCGAGATACTTCGTGCGCGGCTCGTGCTGCTCGGCGGGATAGCCAAGGTAGACAACGCCCACCGGCACAACAGGCTCCGGGATGTTGAGAAGGTCGCGAATCGCCCGGCGATCAAAGCCGCCGATCCAGACGCCGCCCAGGCCCAAGGCCGGCGCTGCGATGAGCATGTTCTCGATCGCGGCAGCGCAATCAAGGACGCCGTGATCACCATCCCAAGGGATACGATCCGGATCGCCGCACACGACGATGATCAGCGGAGCGTTGTAGTCGCCCCACCGGGCGATGCTGCCCTTGATGGCGTGGACGCGCTCCGGGTCGGTGACGACGATGAACTCCCAGGGCTGGAGGTTGCACGCCGAGGGCGCAGCCATCGCGGCTTCGAGCAAGCGCCGGATCTTCGCCGGCTCGACTTCGCGATCCTCAACATAGGCGCGGACGCTTCTGCGTCCGAAGATAGCATCGAAGACCTGTTGTTCAACCTGGCTCACGAGGGGCCTCCTGATGATCGACTGATGGCCATGGGCTACGACGAGACCCATCATGGACCAGCATCCCGGAGCCGCAAGTCGCACCGGCGTGCCGCATGACAGGGCCCTTACATGCCCCGATCGCCTACCCGATGCACGTCAGCCCATGTAGGGCGGCTAGCTGAGCCGCCCAAGGTACGTCCAGACCGGAGCTTGGTCGGGTCAGCTACCCGACCCACATGGTTGTAGGCGGAGCGGCACGCTGCCCACGGGTCTCAGGCGGTG
>JAXGUU010000205.1:0-7504 GCA_040774145.1 Anaerolineae bacterium | reverse complement strand
TGAAGACCTTGTAGCAGGTCTCCATATCGCTCAGGATCGTATTATACAGGACGTTGGTTACAAAGGTGAGAAAGCGGTTACCGAGCATGTGCCAGAAAAACATCGCCTTGGTCGGTCCGCCACGAAAGCGAGAACCATAGACCACGTGAGTGCGGTGCTCCAGGATGGGACGCAGGAGACTGACATAGTCACGTGGATCGTACTCCAGATCCGCATCCTGGATCAGGCAGATGTCGCCCGTCGTGGCCTGCAGGCCGGTCCGGACGGCGCCCCCCTTGCCCTGGTTAGCCTTATGGAAGATGATCTTCACATCCGGGCGCTCCTGCAGCGTCTCCAGATAGCTCCGCGTGCCGTCCGAAGAACCGTCATCGACCACAACGATCTCACGGTCCAGATGAATCAAGGCCTCGTTCGCATGATTCTCCCATACCTGTACGTCCAAACGCACGGCGCACACGCGAGCGATGATCTCTTCAATGGTCTCTATTTCATTATACGCAGGAATGACAACCGACAACTTCACATCCACCTCCGGATCTGGGACGGGCGCCAGGGGCACCCCTCAGCGGCCCCGCGGCCAGACATCCGCCAGCAGAACCTGGCGCTCGACAGCGTTCAATTCCCGCCAGCTCCCCGGCTCCAGATCAGCCGGCAGAGTGAGACGTCCAATGGCCACGCGGACCAGGCGCACGGTCGGATGTCCAACCGCGGCGGTCATACGCTTGACCTGGCGATTCATCCCTTCGTGAAGCACCATGCGCAGCCACGACGTCTTCTCCGGTGACGGCAGTCGCAGGGGTGCTTCAGGCAGAGGTGGATCCGCTGCCAGCACCTCGACATCAGCGGGGCGGGTCCGTCCTAGAGCGATCTCGACCCCCTCACGCAAGTGACGCAGCGCCTCCATGTCGGGCCGACCCAGAACCTGAACGAAGTAGGTCTTGGCATGGCTATGGTCGGCGTGGGTCAACCGGTGCTGCGTCTGTCCGTCATCGGTAAGCACCAACAAGCCTTCACTATCCAAATCCAAGCGCCCCGCAGGGTGCAAATGCGTCGGTATGCCCAACGAGCTGAGCGTCTGCCGCCCGAGGGCATCGACGTGGTGTTTGCTAAGCACGCCATAGGGCTTGTAAGCTACGCCATACTGATACATAGCTCCCGATTATACTCACAAGCGCCCCCGATACAAGTGGCCGATGTAAGCAATTCATAGCCCAATTACCCCTAGCAAAACTATTATATGCAGACAGGTATGGTAAGTTGGCCGTGTCGGAGATAGTGACAGATTTCCTTGCTATACACCGAGGATATTGGTATAATGAACATGGCATCGTGCTCCAAATTGCACACGAGGAGGCAGTCATGGATTTGGTCAAAGTCGCAGCAAACTCCCGGTCGACGTCTGTGGCGGGAGCCATCGCCGGCATCATTCGGGAAAGGGGGCGCGTCGACGTCCAAGCGATTGGTGCCGGCGCAGTTAACCAAGCCATCAAGGCGATCGCCATTGCGCGCGGATATCTGGAGCTGGATGCCATCGAAATCGCTTGCATCCCGTCGTTCTCCGAGGTTGATATCGACGGCAAGGAGCGCACGGCGATGCGCATTGCCGTGGAGTCAGGTTTTGTGCTGACGACAGCACAAGAGGGGGCTGCCCTACAGGAGCCCGTGATCTCGGACTAACCCTCAGGCCCCAGACTGGGCAACGTCAACAAGAGGTTCTCCATCCACAGCTGCGTGTTGGCATTGGCCGAGAGAGCCTCTTGCGATCGTTCGACAGCTGCCAGAATGTCAGTGGTCTCGGCCACGTCGAGCAGTCCGGCAATGACATCCACAGCCTCACGATGGTCGGTGTAGACAAGCGCATCCTCCAGTCCGACCTGCAGCAACAGGACGTCGCGCCAGAAGGTCAACCAGGTCTCCAGCGTCTCCATCAGCGCTGCCGTATCACGTGCCAGCGCCTGCGCCGTCTCAAATCTGGTAGGAAGGTCCTGATGCAGGGCAGCGGTGAGCGTATCGATCGCCTCACGCATGCGGTTGATCGTCTCCGGATTTTCAACCGCCCGCACGGCCCACCCGATGCGTCCGCCTGAGACCCGCGCCAGGCGATCTGCGGTCCCTTCATCGACTTGCCACGTGGCGACCAGCGCTTCCGCAATCTCCCGGTTGGGCAGAGGTCGCAGCGAGATCTGCTGCGCCCGCGATACGATCGTCGGCAACAACAGGTCGGCATCCGCCGCCAAAAGGATGATGTGCGCGTAGCTCGGCGGCTCTTCCAGCGTCTTGAGCAGCGCATTTGCCGCACCGATCGTGGCCCGCTCGAAGTCGCAGATCAGCACGACTTTCGCCCGACTCTCATTAGGTGTCAGGGCTAGGAAGCGCTCCACATCACGGATCTGTTCGATCCGTATATGCGCGGTACGATCCTCCGCCACGACCTCGATGAAGTCGGGGTGGTTACCAGACCTGAGTTTGCGACATGAGAGACAGTCCCCGCAGGGTCGCCCCTCGTCAGAACGGCACAGCAGAGCTGCAACCACTTGGCGGGCAAGCGTGTGCTTGCCGACACTCTCAGGCCCGGTGATCAACAGAGCTTGAGCCAAACGCCTGGACGGCGCCCCCGTGGGCGACGCCGCATCACTCGCGATGGCGTGGCGCAACTGCTGCACCGCCCACGTATGACCGACAATGGGCCAAGACTTCATCGCCATGCCCCAGGCTGTGACATCGCGGGTTCCGCCAGGCGCGACAACCAGGCCTCGACGAGGCGTTCGGGCAGCGCTACGCGGTTGTCGAGCGTCACCTGCAGCACGCAAAAGCACACGTCCGGAAGTGCCGTGACCGCAGCCCCAAGTAACTCAGGACGCACCACGACCACAGCCAGATCGTAACGCGCGCGCGCGAGGAGATCCAGAGCGACGACCCAGCCCCGACGGTGATTCAGCTCGAGGGGGCCCAACTCGTCAAGTACGAAGAGCTGAGTGGGAAAGCTCGTCACCAAGGCTTGACGTGAACGAGCTAGAGCGTCCTCGCTCATCGTGAACCGACGCGTCGGCGATCCGGGAAGATCGCGAAAGGGTTCGGTTAAGGGATAGCGATCGCCGGTATGGAGTTCCGTCACCGCAAGATCGTGGGGACCGGTGCGTTCGGTGAGGAGCCCCGTCACGCGCACACGCGCCTCCCGCAAGCGTGGGATCACGGCGCCGAGGACGGTGCTTTTTCCCACCTGTCGCTCCCCCGTGATCAGCCATACCTTGGTCGCCATCAAGGACATCATCGCCCCCATTGTGACGCAAAAGAGGGCCGGTGGCAAGCCATCGACCCTCTCATCGAGCTGTGGAGATGGCGGGAATCGAACCCGCGTCCGAAGAATTCGACAATGAGTATCTACGAGCGTAGTCGGCGCTTTCATCTTACGCGGAGGGTCGTTGCCGACCACGCCACATCCGCGCCAGTCGATAAGTCTTGGGCCGGCCTATCGACATCAGCCGGCTAGCACGCATACTGTATGTCACCGACCTCCAACACGCATGCGAGATGCTGGAGCGGCGTGACCGGATACCCGATCAGGTTTTGGGTCTAGTCACCTACTGCTTACGCAGCGACGGCGACAGGAGCCCAATTGTTTGCCATAGTGTTGGCATTTATCGGTTTGCTTCTGGGTTTACGGAGACGAAGCCTCCCCGGCTCGCAACTCACGACCAGCCTTCCCCGTCGAAACCTATCATCCCCAACACAAGTATAGCAGATTCAGCACATTCATCAAGTTCACTTTGTCGGTTGGGGTTAGCACCGGGCTAATCTCGTGTATAATCGAACGCTGCGTAGGCGATACGGATAACCAGCGCGATCTATCTCTGAAGCAAGGAGCATCTATGCAACGCATTCGACAACGATTCGACCCGACGATCTGGACGTCCAGGCTGATCCTCTTTGCCGCCGTTCTTTTCCTGACCCGATTCGGGCAAGGCCTACTCGAGGGGGCGCGAATGAACTTCTTCATCGACGCCATCGGCCTCAGCGAGGGACAGGTTCTGTGGCTGGAGGGGATCCGCGAGCTCCCCGGATTAGGCCTGATCTTCCTCGCAGCGCTGACGATGCGGTTGCCGCTGATGCGCCAGGGAAGCCTTGCCCTCCTGCTGATGGGCATTGGCTATGCGCTCTATGCCTTGGTGGGCTCCTTCTCAGCCCTGATTCTGGTAGAGCTCGTCGCCAGCTTCGGCTTCCATCTCTGGGCCCCGCTGAACAACGCCATCGGCCTCTCACTGAACACCAGAGAGAATGCCGGACGCGTTCTGGGCACGCTTTCGTCTGTAGGGGCCTTGGCGGGCATCGCCGGCATGGGCGCGCTCTCGCTGACCTCGGGCCTTGCCGCGTCACTTCCCTTGAGCATCTATTATGTGCTGGGCGGAACGTTCATCGTGTTGGCGGCGATCGTGCTCTTTCGGCTGCCGGCCGACGTCGGTGCAACGGAGACAGAGCCACCCAGAATCCTCATCCGCAGCCGTTATTGGCGCTACTACGTGCTGATCTTCTTCGCCGGCGCACGAAAGCTGGTGCTGGGCAGCTTCATCACCCTGATGTTGGTGGAGAACTTCGGACTGGGGGTGTGGCATATCAGCACACTAACGCTCGTCAGCAGCGTACTGACCTTTCTGCTGGCGCCTTACCTCGGCTCACTGATCGATCGCCTGGGTGAGCAGGTCACCACCCCCGCATCGTATGCGCTCTTAGCACTTTGCTGCCTCGGCTTCGCCGCGCTCCAGAGCCTGTGGGTGCTCATCGCGCTCTGGATCGTCATCCGGCTTGCCGCACCGTTAGGCCTCGGTCTCTCGACCTATGTCTATCGCACGGCCCCACCTGAGGAGCTCACGCCGACGTTGACCGCGGGTGTGACCTTCGATCACATTAGCTCGGTCGGCGTGCCCTTCCTCGTCGGTGCTCTGCTCCCCGTCATCGACTACCAGGGTGTCTTCATCGCCGCCGCCGTCCTGATCCTGATCTCGATCCCCTTCGCCCGCTCGCTCCAGGTAGAGCTGAAAGCTGTCCCACAGCCCGCACCGAGCGGCGCCGATTAGTGGTCCGGCGAGATGGATCGACGCACGTTTGAGAAGCTCGTCGCACAGGCGGTCGACGCGCTGCCGCCGGAGCTTCTCGCGGAGCTCGACAATGTGGAGATCGTGGTTGAGGATTGGCCCGACCCGGCGACGATGCACTTGGCGGGGGTCCGGAGTCCGAGCGACCTCCTGGGATTCTATCACGGCGTTCCGCAAACACGACGGACACGTCACTACACGCTAGTGCTTCCGGACAAGATCAGCATCTATCGCGGCCCCATCCAATTGCGCAGCCGCATGACCGAAGAGGTTCGCGAGCTGGTGGAGCATGTCGTCCGCCACGAGATCGCCCATTACTTCGGCATCGACGATGATCGGTTGCGGGATCTCGGCGTCTATTAACCGAAGGCGGTCGCGCCAGCTAGAGTAGCGCGACCGCCTTGGATGTTGATCAAGAGGGACTTAGTCGGCCTGGGGTGTCCCGGCAAGGGAAGCCTTGAGCGCCGGCACGTAGTACCGCTCGGCATACTCCTTGACCATACGGCGCGTCGAGAAGTTCGGCCCGACGGTCCTGATCGCCTCACGCATCATCGCCACCCAACCCCGGGGGACGTAGTCGCGATCACGCTGGTAAAAGAGCGGGACCACTTGCTCCTCCAGGATGCGATAGAGGGCCTCGGCATCGGCACGATCCTGATCCTCCCAGTGGTCGGTCTCCACACCGGAGTCAATGGCCCAACCGTTGCGCCCATTATAGGCCTCGGCCCACCAACCATCGAGGATACTGAGGTTGAGCACGCCGTTGAAGGCAGCCTTCATCCCGCTGGTGCCGCTCGCCTCGTTGGGTTTGCGGGGCGTATTGAGCCAAACATCGACCCCCTGAACGAGATAGCGAGCAACGTGCATATCGTAGTCCTCGACAAAGGCAATGCGTCCGCCGAACTTCGGATCACGGGCGTAGTTGTAGAGACGCTGCATGAGCAGCTTCCCAGGATCATCCGCCGGATGCGCCTTGCCGGCAAAGATGATCTGCACAGGGCGGTAGGGATCGTGAATCAGGCGCATCAGGCGATCCACATCCCGGAAGATGAGCGTGGCGCGCTTATAGGTAGCAAAGCGACGGGCAAAGCCGATCACCAGGGCATTAGGATCGAGGAAGATGCCCGAGGCGAGAAGCTGCTCGGGCGGCATGGCCCGCGTGATCCAGTCCTGGCGTGCTCGCTCGCGTACCGTGGAGAACATCTTCTGTTTGAGTAAGGTGTGAGCTTCCCATAGTTCGCTGTCAGGGATCTCCTCGATGCGCGACCATAGCAAGGGGTCATCCTGACGCTCAATCCAATCGGGACTGATATACTTGCGATACAGCCGGTGCATCGCCTCGCCCGTCCAGGAGGGCAGATGCACACCGTTGGTCACGTGGCCGATGGGAATATCCACTTCCTTCCGATCGGGCCAAAGGCTCTGCCACATACGGCGGCTGACCTGCCCATGAAGGGCGCTCACGCCGTTGGCGTAGCCCGACATCTGCAACGCTAGCTTGGTCATGTTGAACCCGGCCCCGTGGCCGGGATCATAGCTCCCAAGAGCCAGGAAGTCGTCGCGACTCAGATCGAGCTCCGACCAATAACCATGGAAGTACTTGTCGATGAGACCAAAGTCGAAGACATCGTGTCCCGCAGGCACCGGCGTGTGCGTGGTAAAGACGGTGCTGGCCCGCACGAGCTCGAACGCCGCTTCGAAGCTATGGCCCTGAGCCACATACTCACGCGCGCGCTCCAGCACCATGAAGGCCGAATGACCCTCGTTAATGTGCCAGATCTGCGGCTCAATGCCGAGCGCCCGCAGGACGCGCACCCCGCCGATACCCAGCAGGATCTCCTGCTGAATGCGCATCTCTCGATCGCCACCGTAGAGCCGCGCCGTCAGCTGACGATCCCATGGCGCGTTCTCCTCTACACCGGCATCGATGAGATAGAGGCGCGCACGACCCACCGCCACCTCCCATAGTTGAAGGCAGATCTCGCGATCCCCGACATTAACCGTGACGGTCCCGCACGCATCCTCCTCCAATGTGATGGGGCGGAGAGCCACCTCATAGGGGTTCAACGGAGGGTAGATCGCCTCCTGCCATCCACTGTGGTCGAGCCTCTGCCTAAAGTAGCCCTGCTCGTACAGGAAGCCGACCGCCACGAAGGGTAGGCCGAGATCGCTCGCCTCTTTCGTGTGATCGCCCGAGAGAACCCCCAAACCACCCGAATAGATCGGTAGGGAGATATGCAGGCCAAACTCCGCTGAGAAATAGGCGATGGGATGGTGACAGAGGTCCGGATAAGCCTGCTGATACCATGCCTGACCATCCTTGGTATCGCGGTCCAGCTCCATCAGCACAGCGTCGAAGTCACGCAGGAAAGACGGATCCTTCGTCAAGGCGCCAAGGCTGTCGCGTGGCGTCT
>JAXGUU010000204.1:0-7529 GCA_040774145.1 Anaerolineae bacterium | reverse complement strand
GTTACGTTGAATGGCGGCGTGCTGCAGATCAGCCCGACCTCCACGGGAACCGCCGTGACCGTCGCTGAGGATGGGTCGACCAAGCCGACCGTCTTCCGCGCCTGCTTTATCGATCCCTTCCAGGGCGCGGTTGCCGCGGCGTTCGCCAGGGATAACCTGGGTGCGCAGACCGCCGCCGTCTTCCTCGACCAGGGCAACGACTACGTCCGCGGTTTGGCCGAGGCCTTCATCGCGGAGTTCGAGGCCGCCGGTGGTCAGGTCGTCGTGACCGAGAGCTATACGGGTGACGACTCGGACTTTTCCGCGATTGTGACCAAGGCGAAGGATGCCGACCCCGATGTCCTGTATCTGCCTGACTACTACAGCACGGTCAACCTGATCGCTGCACAGGCCAAGGAACGCGGTTTCGAGGGGGCGATGCTGGGTGGTGATGGTTGGGATTCGTCGGACCTGGACACCAGCGTTACTGAGGGTGGTTACTTCACCAATCACTTCTCACCCGATGACACGCGCCCTATCGTCCAGGAGTTCGTGAGCAAGTACGAGGAGGCCTACGGTTCTGTGCCGGACGCCCTGGCGGCGCTGGCTTACGACGCAGCCTTGATCCTGTTCCAATCGATGGAGCAGGCCGGCACGACCACGGACGCCGTCAAGGTGGCTGAGGCTATGGCTTCTGGGACCTTCCCTGTTGTCTCGGGTGAGATCTCCTACGACGCGAGCCACAACCCGGTTAAGGCCGCGGTGGTGCTCAAGGTTGAGGGTGGGCAGATCATCTACACCGACACGGTTGCTCCGTGACGTTTAGCTTCCTGACTGATCTTCGGTCTACCCCGGGCGGTGAGCGGGGCGTCTGATCAGGTTCGGGATGGGGAAGCCGGGGCTGCGTACCTATGTGCGGCACGTGAGTCCCGGCTTCACCCTTGTGAGGGGTCAAGGAAGGTGGGGTATGGAACATAGTATGGCAGCGGGAGGGGGTGCGTCGCCCAGGCGCGCTGTGCTGCGTCGCAGGGACGGCATGTTCCTCAATCGTATCAGCCAGGGCATCTTTGCGCTGCTGGGCCTGTTGGTGCTGTGGGTCCTTGTCAGGGCGTTCCTCCAGAATCCCAGTGTTTTCGTGCAGCAGGTATTGAACGGCCTGCAGTTGGGCTTTGTCTATGCCCTGATCGCGCTGGGCTACACGATGATCTACGGCATCGTCAAGTTGATCAACTTCGCCCACGGTGATGTCTTTATGATCGGCGCTTTCACCAGCTTCTATGTGATCGGCTCGTTGGGTCTGCACCGGTGGCTGAGTTGGCTTGCGCCGGGCGCGCCGGAGGCCTTGACGACGCTGGTGGGTACGATCACGGTGATCGGGGCGGCGATGATCATCTCCGCTGTCACCGCAGTAGTTGTGGAGCGGTTCGCCTACCGCCCGTTGCGCAATAAGCCGCGCATTGCAGCCCTGATCACAGCGGTCGGCGTGTCGTTCTTCCTGGAGTATTTCGCGGCCCTGCCCTTCGCCTACACCAATAACTACATCACCTATCCACGTCCGTTTGAGGTTCAGGTGTATACGGCGGGCCGGGTCTCACCGCTTGCCATCGGCGCGATGTGGACGCTCTTCATCCTCTCGCTGGTGGTCTATGTTGTCCTTCGGTTGAGGGGACGGCGCGGCGACGTCCGGGCGAAGGAGCTGATCCAGCACCCGCTGCTCTCGTTTGGTCTGCAGTTCGGCGGTTTCCTCGCGGCGGTCCTGACGTTGGCGGGGATCCGGATTGAGACGGGAGGACGTGTCTGGGATCTGTCGGCGTCCAACGTGACCCTGGTGATCATGGGCGCGTCGATCGTCTTGCAGGTGGTGCTTCAGTATGTGGTCAACAGCACCCGCCTGGGCAAGGCGATGCGCGCGGCGGCGTATGACAAGCCGGCAGCGCGGCTGATGGGGATCAACGTCGACGGCGTGATCGCTGCCACGTTTGCATTGGGGGGGGGGCTAGCGGGAGCCGCCGGCGTGCTGTACGCGACGGCCTATCGCCAGGTGCATCATCTTATGGGCATCATTCCGGGCCTCAAGGCCTTCGTCGCCGCCGTGATCGGCGGCATCGGCAGCATCCCTGGGGCGTTTGTGGGGTCCTTGATCATGGGCCAGGCCGAGGTGTTGGCAGCCGGCTTCATCTCGACCCCGATGCGCGATGCGATCTCGTTTTCGCTCTTGATCATTGTGCTGCTCGTTTGGCCACAGGGCATCTTCGGCGAGCCGCCGGCGGAGAAAGTATAGGGGGTGGATATGCTAGCTCGGCTGCGAAAGCCTCACATGCTTACCATCGTGGGGGCGCTCTTGGTCTTCATTGTGGTGCAGGCGCTGCTCAGTTTCGGGGTGCTCAGCACGTTCTGGCGCGGCATCATCTACTGGGGCGCCGCGATCACGATGGTCGCTCTGGGCCTGAACCTGATCTACGGCTTCAACGGGCAGTTCTCGCTGGGCCAATACGGATTCTACGCGATCGGTGCCTACGCCGCGGCGGATGTGACCTATCGTTGGACGCGGGCTGATCCGTCGGCCCTGGTGGTCGTGCTCTTCGGATCGATCGTCGCGGTGCTCTTCAACATCGGGGTTGCCAAGTTGATGAGCCGTTTCTATCGGGTCAACGTGATGGCGCACTTCACCTTCTACACCCTGGCGACGATCCTGGCGTTTGCCCTCACGGTGATCTTGTTGGTGCCGGTCCTCGGGCCGGTGATGACCGGGGTGTTGGGTATTTTCCCGACGGCGGTATCGAATCAGATTGTCTTCTTCTTCGCGCTGTTGGGTGGGGCCGCGCTTGCCGGTCTGGCGAGTTTCCTCTTCGGCATCCCGGTGCTCGAGTTGGGCTCCGACTACTTCGGCATCGCCACGCTGGGGTTCACGATCATCGTGAAGGTGCTGCTCGACAACACGGACACGATCCTGCCCTTCCCTGAGATGAAGGGTGCACGTGGGATGATCGGCATCCCGATGTGGACCACGTGGCCGTGGGTCTTCGGCTCGCTGGTCCTGGTGCTCCTGGTGATGCGCAACCTGCTGCACTCCTCGACGGGGCGCGCGATCGTCTCGGTGCGTGAGGACGAGCGGGCTGCCGAACTGGTCGGCATTGACGTCGCCTCGTCCAAAGTGCTGGCGTTCGTCATCGGGAGCGTCTTCGCCGGGTTAGCCGGCGGCATCCGCGCCCACGACCTGGCGTTCCTGCACCCGCAGTCGTTTAACTTCATCCAGTCCTTCAACCCGTTGATCATCGTGGTCCTGGGGGGATTGGGGAGCATGACGGGGACGGTCTTTACCGGGTTCCTGTGGATTTTCCTTCTGGAGGGCGTGCTGCGGCTCTATCTTCCGGCGGGCTTTGAGACCTGGCGCTTCGTGGTCTATCCGCTGGTGCTGCTGTTGATGATGCTGTTGCGCCCCGAGGGGTTGATGGGGCGCTATGAGATTCCCTTCTTGCGGCAGACCCTGCCGGCACTGCTCGGGCAACGCTCAGGTGTGGACGTGGCACCGGGTGAGGCGCCTGTCGGGGATGGGGCGCCGACGGGGGAGGTGATCGCATGAAGGGCCGGCCCGATAACCTGTCCAACGGCGCCTCCTCGCGACCCGTGGTCCTCGAGGTCGATCAGGTGACGCACTTCTTCGGAAATCTGCGTGCGGTGCACGACTTCGACCTGATGCTGCATCACGGCGAGCTGGTGGGGCTGATCGGTCCTAACGGTGCGGGCAAGACCACCGTCTTCAACCTGATCACGGGGGTCTATCACGCGTCGGAGGGCAACATCCGCTATCGCGATGTCGAGTTGGTGGGTCTGCCGTCGTTTGAGATCATCCAGATGGGCATCGCTCGGACCTTTCAGAACATCCGTCTCTTCTCGAATCTGACGGTGCTGGATAACGTGCGTATCGCCTATCACCCGCACGCGAATTACTCGGTCGTGGACGGCATCCTGCGCACGCGCCGCTTCCGGGAGAAGGAAGCCGAGATGACCGAGCGCGCTCAGGAGTTTCTCGAGATCTTCGGGCTGGCTTCGCGGCAGAACGAGATCGCCGGCGGCTTGCCCTACGGGCTGCAGCGCCGGCTGGAGATCGCCCGTGCACTGGCTGCCCGACCGAGAGTGCTGATCCTCGATGAGCCGGCTGCGGGTATGAATCCCCAGGAGATCGATGACCTGATGCGGCTGATCCACTTCATCCGGGAGCAGTTCGACCTGACGGTCCTGTTGGTTGAGCATCGGATGCGGTTGGTGATGAGCATCTGCGAGTGGATCACTGTGATGGACTTCGGCGAGATCATCGCCCGTGGGGTGCCCGAGGAGGTTCGGGCGAACCCGCAGGTGGTCGAGGCGTATCTTGGACGCCAGGCGCTGGTCTAGGCGCGGGTGCAGAGAGTGAGGGAGTAGCGTATGGCGGCATTACTGGAAGTCAACGATCTGTGTGTATCCTACGGCGCAATTCGGGCGCTGCACGGCGTGTCGTTTCACGTCGATGAGGGCGAGGTGGTCACGCTGATCGGTGCGAATGGGGCGGGGAAGTCGACGACGCTGCGCACGATCTCGGCGCTGCTGCCTGTGGACAGCGGCTCGGTGGTCTACGATGGGGAGGATATCACCGGCGTTGAGGCGAGCCAGATCGTGCGAAAGCGGCTGATCCACGTGCCTGAGGGACGGCGGATCTTCGCGCCGTTGACCGTGCGCGAGAACCTCGAGATGGGCGCGTTCACGCGCACCGATCGGGGGGAGATCGAGGCGACGATGGATTACGTCTTCCAGCTCTTCCCGAGACTCAAGGAGCGCGTCGCCCAGACGGGGGGGACACTGTCGGGCGGCGAGCAGCAGATGCTGGCAGTGGGACGGGCCCTGATGTCCAAACCGCGGCTGCTGTTGATGGACGAACCCTCCATGGGCCTGGCCCCGATCCTGGTGGAGGAGATCTTCGACATTATCAGGGAGATCAGCCAGGAGGGCGTGACGATCCTGTTGGTGGAGCAGAACGCCCATATGGCCCTCTCGGTGGCCGACCGTGGCTACGTGCTTGAGACCGGCACGATCGATCTCGAGGGCTCAAGCGGCGACCTGGCGGAGAATCCGCAGGTGCGGGCGGCCTATCTGGGCGGGTAGCTCGACGCGATGTGAGTGAGGGTGTGCGCCATGGGGCGCGGACCGTGGCTTGAGCAGGGGCGGGACATTCCCGCCCCTTTGTGTATCATGGGGCCGGAGGTATTAGGTGTCAGGATCGGTGGCTAGACGGATCATCGGTGTGCTCTTGGTGGGGCTCCTGTTGATGGGATGTGACAGCACCCCGCAGCAGGCGCCTGAGGTCCTCACGATCGGCGTGGTGGCGCCGCTCGAGGGGGAGTATGGTGACCTGGGGCGGAGCGTGCGGAACGGCGTGGTGCCGGCTGCGGAGAGGTGGAATGCCGCCGGCGGCGTGCTGGGCCGCGAGGTCCAGTTGGTCCTGCGTGACAGCCGGTGCGACTTCCTGGAGGGGCGCGCAGCTGCACAGGCGGTGCTCGATGAGGGCGCGCTCTTCGTGATCGGTGCGGTCTGCGCGGATGCCTCGGAGGGCGTGGCGCAGGTGATCGGCGAGGCAGGGGCCCTGCAGATCAGTCCGGCGTCGGTCGCTGCCGGGCTGACCCTGGACGCCGATCAAGAGGTGCGTTCCCAGGTCTTCCGCATGCCCGTGACCGATGTGGATCAAGGCACCATCGCCGCGGCCTTCGCGCGAGAGGTGCTCGGCGCCCAGCGCGTGGGCATTGTCCGCGCGTCGGGCAGCACCTATGGCAGCACCCTGGCGACCGCCTTCCAGGTGGCGTTTGAGGCGGCGGGCGGAGAGGTGGTGATTCAGTCGACCTACGATCAGAATGCGCCCACGTTCTTCGAAGCCCTGGAACCGGTGCGGGACGCGAACCCGGATCTGCTATACCTGCCGGGCTACCATACGGTGGCCAATCTGCTGGTGGCGCAGGCGCGGAGCTTCGGGTTGCTGCAGCCGATTCTCGGCAGTGACGGGTGGGACTCGCGCACCCTGGATCTGGGCGCTGTCGAGGGGGCCTACTTCCCGACCCATTTCTATGCCGATGAACCCTCGACTGCTGTGCGCACCTGGGTCGAGCTCTATGAGCAGCGTTACCTCGCCGCTCCCGATGCGCTGTCGACGCTCAGCTATGACGCGGCGAACATGCTCTTCACGGCGATTCAGGAGACCGGCTCCTTCGAACCCCTGTTCGTGGCCCAGACCCTGGCGTCGTTGACCTTTGAGGGGGTCTCGGGGACGACGGTGTTCAACGCGGTGCACAATCCGGTCAGGACGATGGTTGTGGTCCGGGTCGAGGGAGGACGGCTGGTGTATGTGGGGCGCTTCGGCGTGCCGGAGGCACCGGCGTCCGTTGAGGACTAGGTGGGACGCCCCGAGGGCGCTGCCGTGCCGGCTCTTCGGTTCGGGGATTCGATGCTATACTCGCTGGTGATGTGACCAAGATCCGAGGGGATGGGTAGACTGAGTCCATGGCGTCCGGTATGCTGACGTGGCCCGACGCGACGATGCTCACGGTGGGCGACCATCTCGAGTTCGAGGGGTCGGATGCCGAGGTCGTCGACGTACGCCCCACGGGCAATCCCGTGCAGGGTGCGTTCACGGTGGCCGAGGTGCGCCTTGCCTCGGGCGAGACACGGCGCGTGGCGCTGCCCGGCGCCTCGGCCGAACCCAGCGTGGAGCACGACAGGGCCGACCTCGGGATGCCGGCTTTCGGCGCGAGGGAGCTCGGGACGGGCGGCGGCGCGACGCTGCTCTCGTCGCACGTCCTGACCGAGGCTGTGACGGTAGCGAGGGCGGAGCTCGCGCCCGCTGCCCGCACGTGCATGAGCGTGCTGCGGGGGCTGTACCAGGTCGCCGAGCGCGACGAGGGCAGCGTGCAGGCGACGTTGGAGGCCCTGGGGTGGTCCATCGCCGCACTGGAGGACGGGACGGGGTACGCGCTCTTCGCCGACGAGGTGAGCCGAGATCGGGCCTTGAGCCGAGCCGGGCGCGGTGAGCCGTTGACGCAGCACGCGACCGCGATCATGATGCGGGGGGGATCGGCCTTGCGCCTGGTCGGCACGATGTGGGCTGCCGGCGTGACGTGGGGTATGCTGAGCGATGGTCGTGGATGGCGCCTCTACCGTGCCGCCTGGGATGACCCGGACGTCGGCAGCACGCTGGGCGAATATCACCACGCCGTGTTCCCGCAGATGCAGCGGGACGCCGTCCCGCAGATGCAGCGGGGCGTGGCCCCCGGTGGCCCGGATTGGGAGGGCTTCCTGCGCTGGTTCCTGGTGTTTCGCGCGCGCAGTTTCGTGGCCGGTGCGGATGGGCCGGCGCCGATCGAGCACCTGAAGCGCGCGAGTGCCGCGGAGGCGCGCCGGGCGGTCGCGGGATTGCGTGAGCAGGTGCTCGGAGAGGTCCTGCCGGCGATCGTCGAGGGTTTCGCACGGTATCGCGGCGAGAGGCTGGGCGTGGACGAGCCGTCCGGTGCGATGATCGAGGGGCTGGG
>JAXGUU010000203.1:0-7574 GCA_040774145.1 Anaerolineae bacterium | reverse complement strand
CGCCCAAGACCTGCAGCCGGCCATCCCGCATAGGCTTACACGCTTGCAGCCCCGTCCTCGGGGCGTCGGACGCGGCATCGCCTTCACTGAAGGCCACCATGGCCCTTCGACAGGCTAGACGTGCACGCCCCAGGGGTGGTTGTGCCCTCACCGGATCAGGTTACAATCTCCCCAGTAGGCCACCAAGCACGTGCAGGGAGGTGGGATGTCCGAGACGGTCCGGCTGTTCACCATCGGCCACAGTAACCACGCCATTGAGCACTTCATCGAGCTCCTCAGGCAACATCAGATCACCCTCCTCGTCGATGTCCGCAGCCAACCCTACAGCCAGTGGGCGAGCCAGTTCAACCGCGAGCTGCTCCACCACGACCTCGAGGAGGCCGGGGTCCATTACCTCTATAGGGGCGACAGCCTCGGTGGACGGCCGGAGGCCGGTCAGGCTCTCCCCGACTACAAGACGATGGCCCTGCGTCCCGCCTATCTCCAGGGCATCGACCAGCTGCTCGACCTGGCCCGCAGTGAGCGGCTAGCCGTGATGTGCAGCGAGGGCGACTTCCACCACTGCCATCGCCACCTGCTGATCACCCAGACCCTGCTCGCACGCGACGCCACCGTGCTCCACATCCAGCCCGACGGGACGCTTGCCGAGGGCACCCTCGAGCCCGAGCAGTTGACGCTGTTCTAGAGGAGGTCATCCTATGCCCACGCTCTACACGATCGGTTACGAGAAGCGGCCCCTATCGGACTTCATCCACCGCCTCCGTGAGGCAGGCGTCGATGCCGTGATCGACATCCGCCTGCGCAACACCTCGCATCTCGCCGGCTATACCAAGAAGGAGACCCTCGCCTTTCTGCTGCCTGAGGGTTTCGGCATCGCCTACGAGCACCATCCTGAATTGGCCCCTTCCGATGAGATTCTCGATGCCTACAAGGCCAAAGGTGCCGGCGACTGGACGCTCTACGCGGCGCAGTTCCTCCCCCTGCTCGAGGCCCGTGAGGCCAACCGTGTCGGTGAAGCCCTCCTGGCCCGCTACCGCGCGCCCTGCTTGCTCTGCACGGAGGCCGACGCCGCCCACTGCCATCGCCGCCTCGTCGCCGAGGTCTGGCAGGCTCACCTACCCGATCTGACCATCGTCCATCTGTAGTCAACGAACCTGACTTCGGTGATCACCAACGCACGCACCAACCACAGGGAGGCGCACGATGCCGACTCAGGAAGTTCTCATCCTGGCGATGACCAAGATGCTCAGCGGTATCTGCACGGCGGGCTTCTCCTGCGATCCCGCACCGACCACAGGGCTCTGCTGGATCCGACCGACGCGGGAGTTCGGCACGGTCCTGCCCGGCGATATGACGGATGAGGACGGTCGCCTTATTCACTGTTGCGACGTCGTGGCCCTCAACCTCATCGCCCCTCGCCCCGCCCCGCCCCACGTCGAGGACTGGGTCACCGACTTCGTCCATCAACGCCCCCGCGTCGTGCGTCGATTGGAGGGTGAGCGTCGCGCAGCCTTCTTCGCCAAGTATCTCGACGAGGCGCCCGAGGAGGTCCTCTGCGACCACGTTCGTTCGCTCTGCTTGGTCCAGCCCCGCGACCTCTGGGCGCGCTTCGCGCTCGATCCCGTCTCCGGCAGATTCGACGCGCGGATGGGCTTCACACTCAACTGCAAGCGACAGCACCCGCGCGCGCAGAGCACCCGAGGATGCTCGGTCACCGACCTCAAGTGGCGTGCATTGGGGCGGGCCTGGCTGGCACCGGAGGGAGGCGAACTCACGCTCGACGCCGATGAGCTGGCTGAACGCCTGGGCGCCGATGCGTTCTATCTCACACTTGGATTGAGCCGCAAGTGGCGCGACGAGTATTGGCCCCTGGTCCACGCCGTGCACATCGTTCCCGACTATACGGCACCGATCAACCCCGACGTACTGTGAGGGCAGCTATGAAAGAGAACCTGTTGACCCAGCTCGGATTATCCTCCCATGATGTGCGCGGCCTCTCGGGTCAGGAGCGCACTCGCCTCCTGTCTTTCCTGCAGCGCTGGCGCGCCACGGACGAGCTGCACGCTTGCCTGGACATCCTGCAGGAGGAGCGTCCCGACCTGATCTCGCTGCTCGACCTGCGGGCGCGGGCCTATGCTGCCGAAGGGCGTTTCGAGGAGGCGCTGCAGGTCATGGAGGAGCGCCTCCGGCGGCAGACCAGCGTGCCTGCGCTGTCGCTCCTTGCCGACATCCACCTGGCCCAAGACGACTGTGCGGCGGCGGCCGCCGTCGCGGCAACGCTGATCGCCCAAGACGAGGAGAGCTACGCCGGCTGGCGTATCCGCGCGGAGGCGGCGCTCAAGTGCGGCGACCTAGCCGCCGCGACGGCGGCCAATCACACCCTGGGCCGGCTACGGCCCAACGGCACCCGCTATCTACTCAACATGGTAGCCCTCTACCAAGCCCGCGAGGACTGGGTCACCGCCAGCGGCTACGCCGTGCGCCTGCTCAACACCGTCGAAGCCCCGTGGGAGCTACCACCGCCCTATCTCGAGATCCTGCTCGACTACTTCAGGGCCAGCGGCGAGGAGACGCGCACCATCGAGCTGAGCGAGGCGCTCGACGCCCGCTATCAGCAGGAGCTTGAGGAACTCAAAGCCCTGTTAGCCCGCGAGGCGGGTTCCCACCCCTCCGACGATGGCCTGGCGCCTGCCCCGCCGCGTGGGGAGGAGCGTCCGCCGTTCACCCAACCGGCGACACCCGGCACCGATGAGCCCGCCAAGCAGGCAACCGTCGCCGTCTCAGACGCCGAGCGAGCTCGCATCCACACCGCCGTCCGCGACACCTTCGGCTTCGACCAGCTCCTGCCCGGACAGCTGGAGGCGCTTGCCTGCGTCTTTCGCGGCGACAACGCCTTGACCATCCTGCCCACCGGTGGCGGCAAATCGCTCTGCTACCAGGTGCCGGCCCTCGTCGCTGAGGCGGACCTCACCGTGGTCATCTCACCCCTGATCGCCCTGATGAAGGATCAGGTGGACTCACTCCCGGCACACCTGCGCCCGCTCGCCACCACCATCAACAGCAATCTGGACGGCGATGAGCTTCAGCGGCGCCTCGAAAGCGCCGCCCGGGGCGAGTTCCGCCTCCTCTATGCCGCGCCCGAGCGACTGCGCCAGCCGGCTTTCCTGCACACCCTGCGCAAGGCCGATGTCACCCGCCTTGTCGTGGACGAGGCGCACTGCGTCAGCATCTGGGGTCACGACTTCCGGCCCGACTACCTCAAGCTCGGCGAGGCGTGGCACGCTCTGGGCGAGCCTCCCATCCTGGCCTTGACCGCGACGGCACCGCCGCGCGTGCGCCGCGACATCGTTCAACATCTCAGCCCGCATCGCCCCATGGCCACGATCACCGGCGACACCTTCAGGTCCAACCTGCGCCTTGAGGTCTACCACGCCGCTAACCGCGACGAGAAACTGCAGCACCTCCTCAAGCTCTGCCAGGCGACGAAGGGTCAGGGCATCGTCTACGCCGACACGCGTGCCCGGTGCGAGCAGATCGCCGAGCTGCTGCGCAGCCAGGGTATCGACGCCGACCACTACCACGCCGGGATCGACAACCGCGATGCCGTCCAGGAGCGCTTCATGGCAGGGCAGACCCGCATCATCGTCGCCACCATTGCCTTCGGCATGGGCATCGATAAGCCCGATATACGCTTCATCCTCCACTTCATGCCGCCCCGCTCGCTGGAGTCCTACTACCAGGAGGCCGGTCGCGCGGGTCGCGACGGACAGCCGGCTCGCTGTGTCCTCTTCTACAGCAGCAGCGACCGCGCGCTGCTCACCAAGCGCATGCGCAGCAGCTTGCCCACCGTCGAGTTCCTGCGGGACGTCTACGCCTCGGTGCAGCGCGCGCTCGGCGACGACGGGGTCGCCCGCATCGCCGTGGGGGACCTCGAGCGCGTGCTAGCCGCCGACGACACCCGCGTCCGTGTCGCCCTGAGCATCCTGGAGGAGAACGAACTGCTCAGTCGTGGGCCGGACATGCCGCGTAACGCCCTCATCTGCCTGCGCCACCCGCCCGAGGAACGGTCGGACCGCTTCGCGGCTTTCTGCGAGGCGATGCGCTTTCGACCTAACCAATGGCTGCAGGTGGATCTGCTGGAGGCCGCCAGGCGGACCCAGATACCCCCTGAGGACATCGAGGCCCAGGTACTGTCGTGGGCCGACGAGGGGCTGATCGAGTGCCGCTTCTCCGGGCGCGACCTGCTGCTCAAGCGTCACCAGGCGCCCGACGACGTCGCCCAGCGCATCCACCTCTGGATCGATCGCTTCGCCACCATCCAGGCGCAGCGCATCGACGAGATCGCGGCTTACGCACGGACCCACCACTGTCGCCACGGCCACCTCAGCGCCTACCTCGGGGATCGCACGATCGACCACTGCGCAGCCTGCGACAACTGCGTTGCCGGCGAGGCCGTGCCGGGCATCGACCTGCCGACCGAGCGGCAGCAACTGCTCACCATCCTCGACTGCCTGGACGAGACGGGCCACGGCTGGGGCCACTTCAGCCTGACCCGCATCCTGCGCGGTGACGAAAGGGCCCCGGACAAGAGCCAGATGCTGAACAGCTTCGGAGCGCTGCGCTTCCGATCGCAATCGATGGTCGGGGCACTGGTGGATCGACTCCTGCGCCACGGCCTTCTCTCTGAGCGCGAGCTCAGCAACGGCGGCATCGTCCTGGAGCTCACCCCCTCCGGGCAAGCAGCCCTTCGCAACCCCCGGGTCTTGGACGCACACCTACCCCAGGACGACCCACCCCCGCCGCACAGCCAAGATGAGGGGCATGTGCCCGAGGTCGACAGCGACCTCTTCGAACAGCTGCGAGCGTGGCGGCTCGCGGAGGCCAAGGCACGCGGGGTACCGCCCTACGTGATCTTCCACGATGCGCAACTTGAGGAGATCTCGGCGACCCAACCGCAGACGATCGATGCGCTGCTGAGCATCCACGGCATCGGCGCACGCAAGGCCAAGGCCTATGGCGGGGCCGTGCTCGCGCTGGTGCGCGAGCGTCGCGGGCAGGGGAGCGACTCGGCAGTTCCCCCCAACCAAGTACAATAGCCGGACACGCAAGACAGCCACACGGGACGGAGGAACAACGTGCAAGATCACCACGACATCGTCGACGTCGTCGTCATCGGCGGCGGCACCGCGGGCGTCATCGCGGCCCTACAGGCGGCGCGTGCCGGTGTGCGCACCGCCATCGTTGAGATGGCCGGGCAGCTCGGCGGGACGATGACCACCGGTGGCGTCAGCGCGCCGGCTTATTTCTACAGCCCCGAGCGCCGGATCATCGCGGGCATCGGCTGGGAGCTGGTCAAAGCGACCAAGGCGCTCGATCACACCCCCTGGCCCGACTTCGCGTCGCCCAACCCGACGCGTCCCAGCTACCACGTCCATCTCAACCCGGGGGTCTACGCGCTGGTCGCCGAGGAGGCCTGCCTCAATGCCGGCGTCGAACTCCACTTCCACGAGATCCTGGTCGGCATCGAGCCCCAGGAGGAGGGCTGGCACGTCAACACCGTGGGCAAGGGCATCCGCAGGCGGATCGAGGCTCGCGAGGTGATTGACGCTACCGGCGACGCCGATGTGGTCGGCCTGTTGAACTTGCCCAGAGAACGCGGCGAGGTCCGGCAGCCGGGCACCCTGATGTTCCGCCTGGGTGGCTACGATGCCGCCGAACTCAATGTCGAGGTGGTTCAGGAGCGCTTTGAGGCCGCGATGCGGGACGGCAGGCTGCAGCCGGGTGACTTCTGGCGCGCGGAGGACGACCTCTTCATCACCTTCGTGCGCGGCGGCGGCGCCAACCAGCAGCATATCTTCGGCGCGGACGCCACAACGGCGGTCACGCAGACCCAGGCCAACATCGAGGGCCGCCGGGCCCTGTTGCGGCTGCTGCGCTTCGTCCAGTCCCTGCCCGGCTGCGACGGCGCCACCGTCGAGCAGCTGTTCACCCAGGCCGCCGTCCGCGAGACCTACCGCATCGTCGGCGAGACCACGGTCACCTACAAAGACTACATCGCCGGTCGGTGCTTCGACGACGCGCTCTGCTACAGTCTCTACTTCATCGACGTGCACACCGAGCACGGCGTCGAGCACGAGTTCGTCCCCCAGGGCCGTGTGCCCACCGTGCCCCTCGGGGCACTCGTGCCCCATGGAAGCCGACGCCTGCTGGTAGCGGGTCGAGCCGTCGCCAGCGACCGACTCGCCAACTCCGCCCTCCGCGTCGAGGCCTCCTGTATGGCGATGGGCCAGGCCGCCGGTGCCGCTGCGGCCCTTGGCGTCCGGCAAGGAGTCCCCTCCCGTGACGTTCCCATCGACGCGATCCGCGCGCTCCTACGAGACCACGGCGCGATCGTCCCACCTGACCTTGAACAAAGCGAGGCCTGACCGCTATGAACCGCGACACCTTCGAACATGCCGTCTACCAGAGCTGGGCCGAGCGCTTCGGCTGCCCGGTCGCGGCACTCCACCGACCGGGTACGGTGATCCTACCTGAGGCGGAGTTCGCCTCCACCCACGCCGTGCACATCTGGACCATCGGCGCGCGCGCCTTCGCCCGCGTCGACCCGGCCCTGGAGGTCCTGGTCGCGGAGGCCATCGGCGACCGCGTGGACACCGACCCGATCACCGGACACCATCTGCGGGCCATGCTCGGTCACGCCGGGATCAAGCGCGTCGAGGAGAGCGTCCTGCGCTACCTCTATCCGGCGGACTTGCGTCCGGTCGCCCCACCCGCGCACCTGCTCCTGCGCACCCTGGCTTCAGATGACGCCGAGGCCCTCGCAGCGCTGCAGGCCACCTGCACCTCGGACGAGGTCGAGGAGAGTGAGATCGGGATCGATGACGAGATCGGCTTCGGCTGCTTCGATGGGCCGCGCCTCGTCGCCGTCGCAACGGGTTTCCGACTGACCGGGTTCATGGACATCGGCGTGCTCACAGATCCGGCCTACCGACGACAGGGCTTGGGCAAGGTCGTGGTGAGCGCGCTCTGCGCCTGGTGCATCGAAGCCCCGATCATCGCCCAGTACCGCTGCCTGACCACCAACGCCGGCTCCTACGCCATCGCGGAGTCCCTGGGCTTCAGCCTGACCTTCAGTCAGCACAGCATCTATCTGCACCCACCGACGACCCATTGAGGAGGTATCCCATGCAACCCGTTGTCCCATCCTATCTCCAGGATCACGCCGCGCTCTACGCGACCGATCCCCGTGCCGCCGCATTAGCCTGGTTCGCCGAGGCCCGGTTCGGCCTGTTCATGCACTATGGCCTCTATAGCCTGCTCGGTCGCCACGAGTGGGTGATGTACCGTGAGGCCATTCCCCTCGCCGAGTATGAGAAGCTCAAGGAGCAGTTCACCGCTGCGGCTTTCAGCGCTGATGCGATCACCGACCTCGCGTTGGAGGCCGGGATGCGCTACATCAACCTGACCACCCGCCACCACGACAGCTTCTGCCTCTTTGAGAGCGCCGCCTCCGATTACACCAGCGTCGCGAGCCCCGCTCGCCGCGACCTCGTGGGCGAGCTCGCGACAGCCTG
>JAXGUU010000202.1:0-7581 GCA_040774145.1 Anaerolineae bacterium | reverse complement strand
GGACGGGCCGGGGGGGAAAGCAGACGTGGCTCAGAAGCCAGACGTGGCTCAGAAGCCAGACGTGGCTCAGAAGCCAGACGTGGCTCAGAAGCCAGACGTGGCTCAGAAGCCAGACGTGGCTCAGAAGCCAGACGCGGCTCAGTAACCGGTGGAGCGATAGCGGATGCAGGGTCTGGGTCCGTAGTCTTGCCCGATACGAGGATAGGAGGACAGAGGGTATTGACAGCACTATAGGCTAACATAGACTGATTTCAAACGCTCCGCATCCGGAGGCGGGATCCGGGCGTCTGCGAAAACTTCTTTCGTCGTTCGTTACTAACCATTCTCATCCACACCGAAAGCAGGCTCACATGAAAGGGTTCCTCGTCTCCGTCCGGAAGTATGCGCCGCTGTCCGTGGTCTTGGTGCTGGCTCTGGTGGCCCTGGGCGCGTTCGCCCTGTTCACGCCGGCGCGTGCGGTCCAGGCGCGACCCGTGCCGCCTTCACCGCTCACCGACTGGATCATCGCGGTGGGAACGACTGGCACCGTCAGCCTGGTCGACACCGCGACCGACATCGTCCACCCCGCGGTGATCTCCGGCGGCCTGGGTTCGGAGGGCGGCGGGCTTTTCGATGTCGCCGTCGTCCCGAACAGCAACCTGGCCCTGATCACCAACTTCGGCGATTCCACGGTCTACTTCGTGGACTTCTCCGATCGCATGAGCCCGACGATCGTGACCTCGGTGACGCTGGACTTCTTCGCCGAAGACATCGTGGTCACGCGGAACGGGCGCACGGCGCTGGTCACTGATGGTGGCTTCACGCCTATGATTGCCGCGATCGACATCCCCTCGCGGTCGCTGGCGTACACCGTGACGCTTTCTAGCGGCTATGCCAACGCCGTCGACGTAGCGCCGGATGGGACCGTGATCGTGGCGGACTACTACGGGGGCGCCCTGCATGCGCTTTACCCCGATGCTTCGGGCATCCTCACCCAGACGGGGTCATACAGCTATGCACTGACGACAGACGGCGCAGTGGTGCTCGCTGACGGACCGGGCGCGCTGGCTGCGGCAGCCGGCCCGGTGGATCGTGGTCTAATCGTTGCGGGGGCCTCGAGCACCGCGGACGTGTCCGCCGCGGACGCGTCCGCCGAGGTCTCCGCATTGGAGGCCACAGACGTGGTCGCGTTGCCACCGCGCCCTGTCAATGTCGCAGTTGCGCCGGACGGGCTGACCGTGTTCCAGGCCGACGTCAGCAACTACACCGAGTTCACGACCCGGACGTTGTACAGCGTGGGGATCTACCGCATCGTGGCCCCGGGCGTCTTGAGCTTCACGAGCGCCATTACGAACCTCGCCCGTGGGACGCAATCCATCGCCTTCAGTGACGATGGGACCCAGGCCTATCTCAGCCAGAACGGAGGTCTGGATCAGTGGGAGATGCCGTTGCCAAATGCGCTCGCGGTTCTGGACATCGTGGCTCCGGGTGAGGTGCGTCTCGCGAAGGAGAACGCCGTCGACTATACGCGGCTCGGGAGCAGCCAGCTCTTCGGCGTAGATACGATCGTTGTGGCTCGCGACAAGGCCTACCTCGGCAATCCATCGCTCTCCGGTGCCTCGAACGATCTGCGCGTGGTGAACCTCGACGAGTACAGCGTGAAGCGCCTGGAGATGCCCGGCATCATCGCCGGTGTGGGCGTGCTCTCGCCGATCCGGGTCTACGTGCCCCTCGTCAACGCGGCAGACTGAGTCACTGATCATCTCCGTGGGCTAGTCGCCCCTTTGAAGAGGCCCTGCGTTCGTCTGCCAATGACGAGCGCGGGGCCTCTTTGCTGTGGTCCACGGCAAGCGTCCCTCCTCCCTTGCGACTCGCTCGTAGCTGTAACGATTCCGCTACGACATCGAAACCTTATCGCGAACCATTCTCCATTATGCTGCGCGTAGGCTGCGTCACGCTCCGATGCCGATCCAGATCTTTCGCGTGTGCCGGCAAGTCGCCGCAGCCAAACTAGCGCAACCCTGCACAGTTGGAGGAGGAACGATGGACGGCATCTCACGCAGCGGCTTGCACCGCAGATCGGCGTTGGTGACCAGGCTGATACGGCAGGGAGGGCTTGCCCTCATCGTCGTGTTGAGCTTGCTGGGGCTACCCCACGGTGTCGTTGCCGCCGTGGGGCTTACTGTGTCTCCCATCACGTGGAACGTCGTGGGGTTGGACTCGAACGACGTGATGGCCGGGCCCGACACTTTCCCCATCGGGGCGCGCGTCTGCAACGCCGGAAGCGATGCCGCGACGGACGTCCGGGCCGTGTTTGCCTGGGACGACGGGCGCGATCTCTTCGAGGGCGATCCCACCATCAACCTTCGGCCCGGGTCACTCGACTCCATCCCGCTGGGCACGCTCGAGGGGGGCGCGTGTCGCGACGCCTATTTCGAGCTCGCGCTGGTCCGTGACCCGAATGCCTATGGGAAGACGCGGCGCTACACGGTGACGGCGACAGCCGATGGCGGCGTCGTGGCCTCAACGCCGCGTCCGCGTGAGATCGTGGTCGAACGCCTGATCTCCCAGAGCCGCAACGCGATCACGGGACTATCGGTCAATGGCGAGTCCGTGCCCGCAGGCGGCACGACGGCAGTCGTCGTGGGAGGCACCTACGAGATCCGCCTCACCGGCACGACCGCGACCAACGGCTATGAGCAGCTCGAGACCTTCGCGAGCTTCCCTAACACGATCTTCCGTATCAACAGCGTGACCACGACGTTCACGGCCAACGGTGGGACGGACCCCTGGGCTACAAGCAAGCTTTACGCTGACGGTTGCCGCTGGGAGAACGACCCGAACTCGCCCAATTACCTGGCCTGCAGCGGTTCCGGCAAGTACGGCGGGACCATCGACGTTACCTACAATGTCACGGTCATTGGTGGGGCAGGCACAGCGCAACCGATCCACGGCTTGATCTACGACTACTCGGGGAGCAGCTTCCACTACTGCGCCGACTACGGCAGCAGTGACCGCACCTTTGTGATTGTCGGTGAGGCCGGCCTGAGCTTCGAGAAGGCGTTCAGCCCTGGCACGGTGAGCGCAGGCGGTATCTCCCGCCTGGTTTTCCGCATCGCCAATCCCTCGATCTCAGCGGTGCGTGACATCAGCTTCAGCGACGTGCTGCCTACCGAGCCCGGCGCGATGGTGGTCGCCGACCCGGCAGCCGTGGTCACCTCGGGCTGCGGCACCCCTGAGGTCGTTGCTGAGGCAGGCAGCGGGTCAGTTGCGGTGGACGACATCGCTGTGGGGGCGGGCGACACGTGCACGATCGGCGTGAATGTGACGGCCCCACTCGAGGGCTCCTATGCGAACACGGCCGGTCCCCTATGGGTGGCGGCGACCGGTTCCGGGACTACTGCGGAGGCCACGCTCCTGGTGGGCGCGCCGGCTCCGCTTGACCCACCGCCTACGTCATGTGCCGTGCCGGTGACGCTTGCCACCTGGACGTTCGAGAACGTTGCCGCAAGCACGGCGACCAATCCCGGCCCCTTTCCGGCCTCGGCGCAGGCAGAGGGCCTGAGCGGGGCGCTGGGCAGCTACCGCTCTGGTGGCACGGGCGGGAGCGCGTCGTCCATCGCCACGCCGGTGACGTATCCGACCGGATGGAATCCTCCCGCCACGACCGGGGCAACCGGCAACGCCTGGGGCATCCGGGGTGGCTGGTTGAACAGCGGCGTTCCCACGGGGGCCACCGTGCCCGCCTTTGAGTTTGAGGTGCCCAACGCCGCTGCCTATGGCGGCTATGGCCTGACAGCCAGCTATACGCTCGCGGGCAACTGGTCCAACGGTGGCAACTGGTATGTGCTGTATAGCACCGATGGCACCACGTGGACGCAGGCCGCGACCGGGCCGTGGAACAAGTCGGCTTCGTGGCAGATCGACGCGATCCCGGCTGTCACGGCCAGTCCAGCCACGGACACAGTCCGTTTCCGCGTCTTCGCTGCGAGTGCGCAGTATACGGGCAACCCCTCCTCCACCGGCGCCGTGATGTACCTGGACAACGTGCGCGTCACCGGGTGCGCTAGCTCCGATGATCCCCTGCTGTCCAAGGCCTTCGCGCCCGACCCTGTTGCGGTCGGGGGTACTTCGACGCTGACGTTCCTTCTCACCAACCCGAACCCCAACGTGCTCACCGGAGCGACGTTTGAGGACACATTGCCGGCGGGCCTTCAGGTCGCCAACCCGTCCAACGCCGCGACCACGTGCGGAGGCACAGCCTCGTGGGCCCCTGCCGCGGGAGACACGACGCTTACCTTCAGCAGGGGGAGCATCCCGGCGCTGGGCTCTTGCGCCGCCAGCGTCGATGTGGTCGCGCTCACACCGGGGACGCACGTGAACACCAGCGGGTTCGTCGCGACGGCGGAAACCGGCGTGAACGAGACCGCCACGGGGTTCGCCAGTGCTACGCTCACCGCGCTGCGCCCTCCCACGGTCGCCAAGCTTTTTACGCCGGGCGAGGTGGCTCAGGGTGGGGTGGCGGTCCTGACCTTCGTCCTGGAGAACCCCAACGAGGATGACCCGCTCACCGGTGTGGCCTTCAGCGATGTGCTGCCCACCACGCCTGGCGCCATGATCGTGGCAGAGGAGCCGGGGGCACGAACGAGCGAGTGCGGTTCGCCAGTCTTCGAACCTGCACCTGGCGCGGGAACGCTTAGTTTCAGCCATGGCACCCTGGCGCCGGGTGGCACGTGTACCGTGCAGGTACGCGTCACGGCAGCGGTGCCTGGCAACTACACGAACACCACCGCTGCGGTGACGGCGGACATAGCGGGCGGCACCGATTCGGCGACCGCCACGCTCACGGTCCGGGCATCGCGGCCCGATCTGGCCTTTGCGCAGCAGATCGCGCGGGCCACGTCGGGACCGTGGCGCAGCTTCGTGGCTGTGGCGCCTGGCGCAGACGTTGTGTACCGGTTCGTCGTGGAAAACACCGGCGACGTTGCGCTGACGAGCGTTGGCGTGAGTGACCCGGGCCTCGATCCCCTTGCATGCGATTGGGTTGATGGCAATGGCACGCCTCTCGTGGCTCCCTTCGATCTTCCCCCGGCAGATGCTGATGAAGGTCATCTCGCCACCTGCATCGTTGGGCCTGTGGCGGCTGAGCCAGGGGTACACCCCAATCTCGCCACGACGAGCTGCAGCGAGGCTGATTCGGTCAGCGATGTCGCCACGTATGCCACGACGGCGTTGACGCTCGACGTAACCGCTCTCGAGGCGACCTACGACAGTTTGGGCGACATCCTCACCTATCGCTATGACGTCGTCAACAGCGGATCGGCACCGTTGCTGGGACCGGTGACGGTGACGGACACCCTGGTGACGGTGACTTGCCCGGCGGTGTCCACGGTGGGTGACTTGGACGACTACCTCGATCCCGGGGAAAGCCTGGCGTGTGGTGCCACCTACACCGTGCAGGCAGGGGATGTGGGGAGTGGGGCCGCCGTGGACAGTCTGGCTCTCGCGAGCGTCGAGGACGTCGCGTCGAACGAAGACGGCACTGTCGTGATCTATGATGCCTCACCAACCGAGGTGCGTTTCACAGGGCTAAGCGCCCGGGCGGCGATGAGTTCCCTTTACCCGGGCGCGTTGGTTGCTGCGGGCCTCGCCGTCGCCGTAGCGGACAGGCGTCGCCGAACCCGATGATGTGAGAGACCGGGTCAGCTCCCGTGCGGCGTGAGGGCGGGAGAGCCAGTGTCGACGGTAGCAAGCGGTGGCGGTGTTGCCGGGCCAAACCGCGGGGATGGATTCCAGCCGGACCCATGGGTCCGGCTGGAATTGCGCCTGGCCCCATCCTATGCCGGCGGGTGCAGGCTTGACGACTCCACCCCTCCGGGTCCATACTCCGGACTGGGCCGCGTCCGATCCTTCGTGTTCATCAGGGGTCCGCCCGTGAAGTCGTGTGGCGCTCCTGTTCCACATCAGGAACCGCGCGAGGCCCCAACTCGCTGCTACCGACTGGTCGCGGCTGCTACTGCAGGAGGACCTATGGTCTCGAACGTCATAATGGATGCCTTGCTCGCCCGCGCTTCGATCCGCAAGTACACGGACCAGACCCCCACTGGCGAGGAGGTGGAGACGCTCGTGCGCGCTGCGCAGCAGGCGCCGTTTGCCTACCAGATGGGCAGTCTGTTGCTTTCGCGCGATCGCGTCCACAACCCGTTTCATGCCCCGCTCTACTTTATCGTCTGCATCGACGCCCATCGGCACGAGATCGTGATGCGCCGGCGCGGATGGACGGTGGTGCAGAACGACCTGTCGCTGCTGCTCTTTGGCATCCAGGATGCCACGTTGATGGCCGAAAACCTGGTGATCGCGGCGGAGAGCCTGGGGATGGGGAGCTGCTTCCTGGGCGGCGTGCCCTACGAGGCCGCCAGGATCGTCAAGCGCTACAGGCTGCCGAAGCGGGTCTTTCCCCTTGTCGGGCTGACGGTGGGCTTCCCTGGCGAGTCGCCGACACCCCGACCGCGCTACCCGCTGGACTTCGCCTGTTTCGAGGGCACCTACCCGGAGTTTACCGACGAGCAGATCGAGCGTGCGATGGCGGTGATGGACGGGGGATATCTGGCCCAGGACTACTATCGCAAGGCCCACGCCAAGATCCGCCTGACGGGTGGTCGCGAGGAGACCTTCACGTATGACACGTATAGCTGGACGGAGCATATCTCGCGCAAGGCCGGGCAGTGGCTCGCCGACCCGACGGAGATCCTGGACGCGTTCGAGGCGTGCGGATTCGTCATCCCGGCAAGAGGCGATCGGGACAAGGATGCGTAGCCGTCCCTCTGGGGCTCTCCCCGCCTGCAGCCGTGCGAGAGGATCAGCCGGGGCGGCGCCTGGGGAGCCGGGGGCATCGATGCTGAGAGGCCTGTGAAGATCGGGCTCGTGCAGATGGTCTGTGAGAAGGGCGCGCTTCGCGCGAACCTGGCGCAGATGGCGGCGCTCTACGCTGCCTCGGTGGCGCGCGATGTCGACATCGTGGGTTTCCCCGAGGCGAACCTGACGGGTTTCATCGATCCCGGGCGCAGGCCCGGTGCCGTGTTGCGGCTCGACGACGCCGAGGTGCGGGAGGCCGTGGCGCTGACGCGGGGCCACGCCACCACGCTGCTGTTCGGGTTCATCGAGGCGCATCCGACAGGGGGCAAGCCGCTGATCGCGCACGTGGCGGCGCGCGATGGTCGCGTACTGGGTGTCTACCGGAAGCGGACCATCGTCGACGAGGAAGTAGCGTGGTTCTCGCCGGGCGAACCGGTGATGGTCTTCCAGCACGATGGGATCATGTGTGGCATTGCGATCTGTGCCGACATCAGCAATCGCAGTGTCTTCGAGGATCTGAGAGCGCAGGGTGCGCAGATGGTCTTCGAATTGGCGGCGCCGGGCCTTTGCGGGGCACAGGAAACGCGCGACTGGCGGTCGGGCTTCGCATGGTGGGAGGGCGAGTGTCAGACGTACCTCGCGCCGACTGCGCGCGAGCTGGGGCTGTGGATTGCGGTGGCGACACAGGCCGGGAGGACGGCGGATGAGGACTTTCCCGGCGGGGCCTATCTGTTCTCGCCGGCGGGG
>JAXGUU010000201.1:0-7609 GCA_040774145.1 Anaerolineae bacterium | reverse complement strand
TCGCCGCGCTCGAGTGGGTGCGCGACAACATCGCGGCCTTCGGCGGCGACCCCGGCAACGTGACCATCTTCGGCGAATCGGGCGGGGGCGCCAAGGTGAGCATGCTGCTGGCGATGCCCGCCGCCCGCGGCCTCTTCCACAAGGCCATCATCCAGAGCGGACCCGGCCTCACCATGCGCCCGGCTGACGAGGCAACCAGGGATGCGGAGCGGCTCCTGCACAAGCTCGGCATCGATGCACAGAACCTGCACGCACTCCACGAGATGCCTGCCGAGCGCCTCATCGAGGCGCAGAGCCGCCTGCACCGCCTCAATCCCTACTACGTGCTCACTCCGGTGGTCGACGGCGAGATCCTGCCGCGATCGCCCTTCGAGCCGACCGCGCCGGAGACGGCACGCGATATTCCCCTGCTCATCGGCACCACCAAGAACGAGACCACCCTCTTTCTGGACAAGATCCCGCTCCTGGGCACCTTCAGCCGCGAGACCCTCCTCTCGCGCCCGCTGCTGGCGCTGGTGACCCGGGTCCTAACGGGCCGCGCGGCACCTCGTATCCTGCGCGCCCACCGCGAGGCCAAGCCCGACGCGCCGGCAAGCGAGCTCCTCGCCGACATCACCACCGACCTCACGATGCGCATCGGCTCGATCCGCATCGCCGAACGTCAGAGCGCAACCGCGACGGCGCCGGTCTTCATGTACCTGCTCGCGTGGGAGTCGCCGGCGCTCGACGGCAAGCTCGGAGCCACCCACTCCCTCGACGTTCCATTGGTCTTCGATAACGTAGAGCGTGCCCCGGGCCTCACCGGCGACCTGCCCGAAGCCCACGTGCTGGCGCGCCGGATGAGCCGTGCCTGGATCGCCTTTGCCCGTTCGGGCAGCCCAGAGCACCCGGAGCTCCCCCACTGGCCCAGCTACACCCCGGACGATCGGGCTACGATGATCTTCGACAACGCCTGTCGGGTGGAGCGCGACCCCGGACGCGAACAACGCCTCGCTATGGAGGGCGTGCGTCTTTGGGCGATGTGAGCCCCACACTGTGCCCCATCGTCTCTGCACTTGAGCACTATGATCGCTGCATCGACGAGGGACATGATCCGTGCGAGGACGGGCCGCTGCTGCAGCGCTATATGGCGCGCTGGGACGGACCGCGCTTCTTCGAGTTCTTGGGCGATCTCACGGGCAAGGACGTGCTGGACGTCGGCGTAGGCACAGGACGACTGGCGCAGCCGATACTGCAACGGGGCTGCCGCCGCTTCACGGGTATCGACATCTCACCCAAGACGATCGAGCGTGCCCGGCAGAATCTAGGCGGATTCCCCAACGTCGAACTCCTGGTTGCTGATGTCGGTGCGTTTGTCCGACCTGCAGCCTACGATGCTGCCTACAGCGTGCTCACCTTTATGCACATCGAGGATCAACAGCGCGCGCTGCAGAACATGGCCACATCACTCCGTCCCGGTGGCGTCATCGTGATCTCGGTCGACCATAGCGGTCCATGGCTGGACTTCGGCGATCGCAGGGTCAGGCTGTACCCGGCAGCGGTGGACGCATACATTGGGTGGCTGACCGACCTTGGATGTCAGACAGACAGACCGGTGCCGCTCATCGACACCTGGGTTAGTCGGGACGGCGCCGGAGCCGAGACGTACGGAAAGCCGGTGGCCACCCTGGTGAGGGCGGTCAAGCGCAAGTCGTGTGGGCGTCAGTAGGTTGCAGTTTCCCTCGCGGCTGACGCAGACGCCGCGCCTGACCCGAACACATCCAGATAGACATACGGGCCGGCCCACGCCTCGAGCGAGAGCGTCGGCTCCCACCATACCCCGTGCCGGTGCCCGAACTGCCAGCAGAGCACACGATCGAGCAGCGCATAGACCTCGTAGCGTTCCCCATAGCCCGGCCGCAGCCCCCGGCGCGCGGCATAGGCCTGCACAAAGGCCCGCGCCAGCTCCAGGCCCGGATCGTCCTCGAAATACATCGCCACCGGTCGCGCCAGATCCACCTCGCCGTCGCCGAAATAGGCATCGGCGTAGTCGAAGACGCCCCCCACCCGCCACGTGCCGTCGACGCGTTCGGCGACCGCATTGTCCTCCTTGTAGTCCTGCATCACGAAACAGGGCTCAAACGGCACCGCCAGCGCCCGGCGATGCCGCGCGATCAGATCCTCCACCCAGCGGCGGTCTCGCTCCGTAGTGGCGTCGGAGAGGCTCGCCGCCTCATCGACGCAGGCGTGGATTCTGGCGATGATCCAATCGGCGAAGGGCGTGCCGAAGGGTCGCACCGCGCGTGTCGCGGCATCATAGCTGCCCGCATAGGGCCACGTCAGCCGCTGCATCTCCGCCTGCGTCTCACCCATCGCCCACGCGATCTGCCGGCGATCCGCTGCCGTGAGCCGGCAGCGATCCTCCTCATCATAGGGATGGATGCCCGGCATCCGCGGCATGATGACATAGGGCCAGCCGAAGATCTCGGTCGAGGGGTCAAGACGATAAGGCCACGGCACCGGTGCGTTGGTCTTCGCGTGGAGCTGATCCGTGTAGAACTGCTCCTTGAGGAACTGCTGCGGATCGAAGGGCGCACCCCGCAGCACGTACGCCCCCGCCGTGCTCGTCAGATAGACGTTCTGACCGAAGTTGCCGGCCGTGATCGGCGCCGCGCCGACAAACCGCCCCAGATCAAAGCGGTCAAGCGCCGCCTGGAACTGCCCCGGCGAAATGGCGCCCAGCCTGGGCGAATAGATGCGAGACGTGGGTGTGTTCATAGAATGACGCGATCCTCCTACACAGCGCCCGCCCCCCTCCCGTCCACCCGTCACAGACCGAGGGCCGCCAAGCCCTCAATTGCACGCTCCCCGCCCCGTCTCGGGGCGGGCTGGTCCCGCGGCAAGCCCCGCAGATCGCAGCGCCCGCCCCCCCTCCCTCCCGTCCACCCGTCACAGATGGGGAGCTGCGGCCTTCGCGCCGAGTTCGATCCCGAGCTCCTGATCGCGCGCACGGGCGTAAGCGCGTCGCGCCGTGGTCAGGTCAAAGAGCGCCATGCCCACCGATTTGGAGAAGGTGGTACCGGAGAGGCCTCGGGCGGGTGGCTCTCCGGACGCGATGAAATGACCGAGGGTCTCAACCTGATCCTCTTCGAGCAGGCCCTTCGCCATAGGGATCATCAACTCGCCCGACTCCTCCTTGGCGAAGTCGATGTCGACCCAGACCTTCTCGACCAGCGAGAAGAGCGCATCGGGATATTCGCGAACCTCGGGCTCGAAAGAGCCGATCGCGACGCAGTGTTTGCCGACGAAGAGGTCAGGGTCATCAGGGAAGACCGGCTGTCGAGCCGTCGTCGCCGTGATGATGATGTCTGACCCTCGAGCCAGCGCCTCGGGCGAGTCGGCGGCCGTGATCTCGACGTCGGGGAGCGTGGCGCTCAGCTTCCTCGCAAGCCCGGCGATCGCTGACGCATCGACATCGTAGAGGCTCACGCGATGGATATCGCGGACCGCCGCAGCGTAGATGACCTGGTAGTAGCCTTGAACGCCGCAGCCGACGAGCCCCACCGTCTTGGCATCTTCTCTGGCAAGACGAGCGACGCTGACGCCGGTCACGGCGCCGGTGCGCAAAGCGGTGATAGTCTTGCCATCCATCAAGCTCAGGATCTCCGCCGTCGCGCGATCGTAGAGGACGACCAGCCCGTCGATCACCGCCCGACCGCGCGCCCTGTTGCCGGGATAGACGCTGACCAGTTTGGTCACCATATGGCCCTCTGCTGCGCACGGCATCAGCAGGAGCTTATCGACCTCGCCGGCAGCCACCGTCAACCGCTCGGGCATCACAAAGGCCCCCGCTTCATAGATACGTAGCGCCTCCTCCACGCACGTCATCACCTCGTCAAGGGTCAAGGCCTTGAGGATCTCGTCGGCATTCAGATAGAGCATCCGTCCACCTCATGTCTCATCATATTAGCGGAGATCGCCCCTGTGCGCGTTCTCCAGAAAGGTCACCAGCAGCGCGATCGTAGCCTCGATATCGCCCTTGTGGCACAGTTGGGCCGTCGAATGCATGTAACGTGTCGGGGCACCGATGGTGCAGACCCGTGCACCGGTCCGATGGCGTTGGATGATGGCGGCATCGGTGCCGCCGCCGAGGTTCATCTGGTACCTGATGTCGTGGCTCTCGGCGAGCCGGACCAGGAAGCGCACGAGGTTGCGGTCGCTGATGGTGCGGCTATCCATGACATAGATGCCGGTGCCGCCGCCCATCACGCAGTGGCGCTCGTGCTCCTTGGCATAGGGCACATCCGACGCAAGGCTGCCATCGATGGCGATGCCGATATCGGGATCGATGGCGTAGGCCGCTGTCGGTACGCCGCGCAGCCCCACCTCCTCCTGGACCGTGGCGACGGCGTAGATGTCCACCTGGCAAGCACCGATGTGCTTCATCGCTTCGAGCATGACATAGACACCGACGCGGTCATCGAAGTTCCGACCGATCACGACCTGGTCATTGAGCTCCTCGAAGGGTTGCGCGAGGCTGATCACGTCGCCGACGCTAACCAACCGGGTGAGCTCCCCACGCCCCATGCCGGCGTCGATCACCAGATCGCCCACATCGAGGACGGTGCGCTTGTCCTCATCGCGCAGGATCCAGTTGGGCTGGGGCGCGATCACCCCCTTGACATCGCGCTCACCGTGGATGATCACCCGCTGCGCGACCAACGTGCGGGGATCGAAGCCACCGATCGGCACGAAGCGGACGAATCCCTCTCGATCGATATGGCTGACCGCGAAGCCGATCTCATCAACGTGCGCGGCGATCATCACCTTAAGCGGCGCCACGCCCTCAGCAACGCCCGTCGCACGCTTCAGTCCGATGACGTTGCCGATACGGTCGGTGTGGACCTCATCACAGACACTCCGCAGCTCGGCGACGACGATCTGCTGCACCTGCTCCTCAGACCCGGAGACGCCCGGTGTATCACTCAGTCTTTGTAGTAGCTCCATCTGCTCTCCTCTAGTCCCGGCTCCCACCCAGACGTGCCTCAATCGCCTTCGACGTTGACGTCACCGACAGGCCACCCAGCGCCGTGCAACGCAGCGAGCTGGGCAGGCTCTCGCCCACCCGGAGCATCGTCTCGATCACCTCATCCAGCGGCACGACGGCATCGTAGCCCGCCAAGGCCATGTTGGCGCAGGCCAGCGCGTTGCCGGCGGCCATCACGTTCCTGCCCAGGCACGGGACCTCGACGCGGTTGGCGACGGGATCGCAGATCAGGCCCAGGACATTCTGGAGCGCCATTGACGACGCGGCGACGGCCTGCTCCGCGGTGCCCTGCGCCAGCGTGACCAGCGCCGCGGCAGCCATCGCCGACCCGGCGCCGCACTCCGCCTGGCAGCCGGCGACCTCCGCCGCGAAGGTGGCCCGGGCAGCGATGAAGACGCCGATCAGCCCCGCCGCCAGCATCGCCCTCGCCGCCTCCTCGAGCCCCAGGCCCAGCGCATCGACGGCGCCCAGGCAAGCGCCGGGCAGCCCACCGCAGGCGCCCGCCGTCGGCGCGGCCACAAAGACCCCCATCGCGCTCTTGACCTCCATCAGGGCCGTCACATAGAGGATCATCCGGTTGAGCATGCCGTCGTCCAGCAGCCGCCCCTCGTCCATCGCGCTCTGGAAGCCGTCCGACTGCCGTCCCAGGATGCGGTCGGCGTACCCCGTGCCCGCCATGCCCTGCCGGACCGCCGCCTGCATAATGCGCACCGTCTCCTGCATCCGGCGCAACACCTGATCTTGGCTCAGGTTGCCCCGGGCGCCCTCATAGTGGCAGGCCAGCTCCCACAGGGCCAGGCCTTTGTCTGCGTTGTAAGCGGACATCTCCTCACAGGTGACGAAGGGGACGCGCAGGGGCCCGCCCGAGAGCACGGGCAGGACCGGCGACAGCGTCCGGACCTGCAGGATCTCGAACGCCGCACGGAGCCGAGCGAGGAGGTCCTCCGGCAAAGCACGCTGCGCCTTGACCTGGACAAAACCGCCCTCCGAACCCTTATGCGTGACGATCGCGTCCGCCGTCCGAGGCGCGTCCGCCGTCCGAGGCGCGTCCGCCGTCCGAGGCGCGTCCGCCTCAGTCTGCGCGGCCAGCACCTGAGCCAGGCAAGTGGGGTCATCACGCACGAAGAGCAGCGTCTCGCAGGCATCCCCGCGCATGGATACCGGCGCGCCACCGATCTCGATGACCTCGATCATCCCGCCGCCGGTGGAGATAGCGGTCATCGTGTGAACCTCGTCGCCGTCTGTGAGCGTCAGCTTGTAGGTGTTGGGATGGGTGGCGCCGATCTCGGTGATCCGGAAAGCGACCTCGATGCCGGCCTCCGCAATGGCCTGGACAGAGGAGACCAGCCGCTCATCAGTGGCCTCCCACCCCAACAGCCCGCCGCACAGTCCCATGTCGGAGCCCTGCGTGGTGTGGGTGGTCGCCAGCGAGCCTGCCGGGTCAAACTCGACCACGACGTGGCGCAGGTTGCCGCCCATCAGATCGCGCGCCAGCCTGCCGATGCGCAGCGCCGCTGCACAGTGCGAACTCGACGGCCCGCGCATCACAGGGCCGATCGCGTCATTGAAGATGCTGGGGTAATCGTTCACCAGTTCATCACCGACCCGTCCAGCCGCCGTAGCTGCGGCAGCTCCGCCATCTGCATCGGGCGCGCCTTCGCCGCCTCGCGGTCGAAGACCACGCCCAGCCCCGGCATGGCGGGCGGCAGCAGGTAGCCATCCTCCCACTTGGGCTGAACGGGCACCACGTCGGTCAGCACCGTGCCCGTCTTGCTCGGCTGCTCCTGCACGCCGACGAGCGGTGAGGCCAGGTTGAGCTGCAGGCACGCCGCGGACGAGATCGGCCCCAAGGGGTTGTGCACTGCCAGCTTGATGTAGTGCGTCTCGGCCCAGCCGGCGATCTTGCGCGCCTCGGTGAAGCCGCCGGCGATGCAGAGATCGACCCGCGCGTAGTCGATCCACTCCTCCTCGATCAACTGCCGGAACTCCCACTTGGAGCTGAACTGCTCGCCCGCCGCCAGCGGCACCGTGGTGCGCGTGCGCAGCGTCTTGAACGAGTCGGGGTTCTCGCAGCGCAGCGGGTCCTCCATGAAGAAGGGGCGCACCGCCTCCGCCTCCTGACAGAGCCAGACGGCATCGGACAGGTCAAGGCGCGTGTGGACGTCGAAGCAGATCTCGACCTCATCGCCCACCGCTTCACGCACCGCGTGGAGCTGCTTGATCGCGGTGAGCACCGCCCGGCGGGGCTCCAGGATATCGCCGTCTTGGGGCAGCCCGAAACGCACGAACTTCCAGCCCTCCGCCTTGGTCTGCAGACACGAGTCGACCAGCGGCTCGACCTCGGTCGCGTGGCCGCGGTTGTGCGGGTAACAGACCACCTTGTCACGCGCCAGCCCGCCCAGCAGCTCGTAGATCGGCACACCCAACGCCTTTCCTTTGATGTCCCAGAGCGCGATGTCGATCGCCGCCATCGCCGAGGTCAGGACACGCTGCGCCGGGAAGAAGCCGCCGCGGAAGAGCTTCTGCCAGGTGTGCTCGATGCGGAAGGGGTTCTCACCGATCAGCAGCGGCTTGAAGTGCTCG
>JAXGUU010000200.1:0-7616 GCA_040774145.1 Anaerolineae bacterium | reverse complement strand
GTGGGCCTTCTCGACGGCGGAGACCGACGAGAAGAGGTGCGCCGCCGCCGTCCAGGCGCGCGCGCTCTCATCATGCAACGCCGCCTGATCCACCGCACCGGTCCTGGCCTCCAGCGACTCAGCCTGGCGCCACCACGCCTCCGCGGCACGACGCGGGTCGTTCCCCGCCTCCCACATCCGCGCCGCCTTGACCCAGCGACCCGCCCGCTCGTGAGCCTCGGCGGACACCGGGTAGGTCAGCCCCGTAACGCCCCCGCTGCAGTCCACCACAATCGCGAAAGGCCCCTCGTCCTCGCCCTCCGCCAACGCGGGTGAGGTCTTCGTCTCCTGCGCCATCGCGTGCTGCCACAGACACCTGCCGTTGTGGAGGTCGACACCGTAGAGATGTCGATCGTTGCCGGCGACACAGAGGAGATCACCGGTCACAACGGGTGGAGCGGACACATAGGCGCCCGGACGGAAGACCCACGTCTGCTTCCCGTCCTCGAGGCCTAGGGCATAGACGCCGTCACGCGCGCCCAAGAAAAGATGCCGTCCATCGGTCACCGGCACCGTCAGGGGCTTGCCCCGTGGGCCGACGTGAGCCTCCCAGACCTGACGTCCCGTCTTGCGGTCCAGGGCCGCCACGACGCCGGACGTGAGGACCGCCATGACGTGGTCGCCCACGACGAGCGGGGTCTGGTTGATCTGCACGCCGGAGAGCATCCCCTCGACGTCAAAGCGCCAGCGAACCTCGCCGTCCAACCCCAGCGCGATCAACGCCGCCGCGCGACAGGGCACGTAGACCGCCGTGTCGTCACACGCCGGCGCGGCGAGGGCAACGTCCACGGGCAGCGCCGCATCGACGAGCAGCTCGCCGGTCCGAACGTCGACGACCTTCACACGTTGACCGTTAGCCGTCACCGCGGTCACACGGTCGCAGCGGGCCGGGGCCGAGATCTGATAGCCGTCGAAGGCGGTCCGCCAGAGAATGCGGCCCGAGCCGTCGACCGCCATCAGGGCGCTCTCACCGGGCAGCCGCCCGAGCGTCGGCAGGCTGACCAACGCCACCCGCTCCGTGACGCGCGTCACACCGCCCACCACCGCGTTGGGGAAGCGCCGCTCCCAACGCAGCTCCCCTCGCGTGACGCCCAAGGCCCGCAAGGCGGCGCCCGGGCGCTCGCCCCCCGACTCCTGAGAGGCCAGGAGACAGACCTCACCCAGCACCACGGGGGCAGCCATCGCCTGACCGGGGAGGGTGTAGGTCCAGGCGACCTGCGGGTTGTGGAGCGACGGCTCAGCGGCACGCGGCGTCTCAGGCGCCGCCGTCCACGCTAGGGGCTCCTCCACCACCGTCGGTTCGGAGGGATCCGGCATGGGCTTCAACTGCAGATCATCGCGGTGCTGCGGTAGGTAGGCCACCAGCTCGGGAATGCGGTGCCGGCGCTCCAGATGATCGATCAGGGCCCGGACCAGATCGAGCTTCGACCCACGACCGGGCAGGGTCTCGACATCCACACCGAGGTCGAAGCACAACGTCTCCAGCTCCGCTATGGTGAACCTGCGCACCATAAGGCGCCGGAGGTACGTGAGGTAACCCCGATCCGTGCGTGTCTCGACACTTGTCATTCAGATAGTCCTACGGCTCATATAGACCCAGCTATCAGTATACGTCCAACACGGAATTGCGCAAATGATGATCGCGGAAATCGCCGCGCGCTCACAACAAGCTCCGGGACCCCATCGACACGGCACCCCTCAATCGAAGTCGGTGGGCCACTCAGGGTGGTGGTGATGGGCAAAGAGGCGCGCGATCTCCTCGGACGTGACCCGCGCCGCCGACAGCTCGGGGACGGCGTGCTCGGCGAAGAAGGCGGCGCCGCCGGTCTCAATCGATGACGCCGGCGCCCCCCCGATCAGCTCACAGGCGAAGAACAGCTTGTAGACACCCCACGGGATCGGGGGCCTGGGTCCGTGCAGGCGCCGGTCGTGGACCGCCAGCAGCTTCGTCGCACGCACGCGATAGCCCGACTCCTCGTAGACCTCGCGTTCGACTGCCTCACTGGGGCGATCGTTCACGTCGGCCCAGCCCCCCGGCAGCGTCCACCGCCCCCCATCCGACAGCTCCCGCACCAGCAGCAGCTCATCGCCGCGAAAGACCACGCCGCGCACATCGACCTTCGGCGTCTCATACCCTTCGGCACTCGCGAACAGCTCGCGCACCACGCCGATCTCGGCGCCGGAAAGGGCCGCAGCCATCTCCGCCGCGATCGACTGAATCTCGGCATAGCGCTCCAGGTCGAACGGTCCCTCTGAGTAGGTCAGGCCCGCCTGCGCCAGGCTGCGCAGCGCCTTGACCCAACGCAGCCAGGGGAGCTCCCCCTCCGCGGCGTCGTACGGCAACGGTTCAGGTGTACTTTGTGTTGATGGCATAAATGCTCCTCACTCAGAGCTATCGTGGCTGATCTTCCGGGAAGCTCGAAGAGCCTCCCTCATGACAGAGAAGCCGTCGGACGCCCTCATCCGCACAACGCGACACACCGCCAAGCTTCCCGGAAGATGGCCAAGGTGCGATAACCCTCTATACCTCACTATGCCACTCGATGACCTATGGTATACTCGTCGCATGGTCGGATGCCGAATCCGGCAACGACACAGCCGTCACCGGGGAACTGAGACAGAGATCGTGGGAGGAACCACCTCACTACCGGATTATGCACGTGCCAAAGCCTATGCGATATTACGGCTTCAACGCGAGCTGCCTCCCGCCCTCCTCTATCATACAGCGTGGCACACCTGTGACGAGGTCGCGCCTCGAGCGGAATGGCTGGCCCTGCACGAGGGACTCTCCCAGGAGGCCCAGATCCTCATCGGTACCGCCGCCTTCTACCACGACATCGGCATCACCCAAGGGCTTGAGCAGCACGAAAAGGCGAGTGCCGTGATCGCGATGGAGATCCTCCCCCGCTTCAACTACACCCCGCCGCAGATCCGGCTCATCGTCGGCATGATTATGGCGACGCGCATCCCGCAATCGGCCCGCACCCTGCTCCAGCAGGTGGTCGCCGATGCGGATCTCGACGTCCTCGGGCGCAGCGATTTCTTCGTGCGCAACGCCGCACTCCGCGCGGAGAGCGCCGCTTTGGGCGATGTCAAACCGGACGAGCTATGGTATCCTGACCAGGTGCGCTTTCTCAGACAACATCGCTATTTCACGGCGACGGCTCGCGCCCAGCGCCAACCGGGGAAGCAGCAGAACCTGCGTACCCTCCTCGAGATCATCGCCGAATGCTGCCCCCAGGCCTTGGAATCGCCCCGGTCGACGCCCACCCAAACCTTCGCATCGCCCTGACGCCCCGAGGGCGCGGCTGCCGGCCTTCAATTGCAGGCTCCCCGCCCCGTCTCGGGGCGGGCTGGTCCGGCGGCAAGCCCTGCGGATCGCGGGTATCAAAACCTCCCAGCCGACCGAAGCGTCACATGCGATAGCGCTTGCCCCCCCAGCGTCAGATGGGCGCCCCCCTCAGCGTCAGATGGGGGCCTCGTCCGCATCCTCAGGCGGCAACGGAAGCTGGATAAAGAACGTGCTCCCCTCGTTCAGGACACTCTCGGCCCACACCCGCCCCCCGTGCCGTTCGACAATCGACCGCACCAGCGCCAGGCCCAGCCCCGTTCCCTGGATGCTGCCCGTCTCGCGGCGCTTGATGCGATAGAACTTCTCGAACAACCGCACCTGGTCCGCCGGCGCAATACCGATGCCGGTGTCCGAGACCCGAATCGTCGCCGTGTCCTCGGTGATGTCCAGCCCAACCGACACCACACCGCCCGAGGGCGTGTACTTGACGGCGTTATCGACCAGGTTGCTGACCGACTGCCGCAGCAGCGTGCGGTCGCCGATCACCGTGGGCGATCCCTCGGAGGGCTCGAGCCGCAACTCCACATCCTTGGCGTTGGCCCGTGCCCGGATCGCCTCCACCGCCTCGACCATCACCAGCCCCAGGCGACACGGTTCCTGGCGGATCCCAACGTCCGACTCCACACGGCGCAGGTCGAGCAGGTCACCGACCAGCCCGTTCATCTGCTCAATGCCCTCGAGGATCCGCTGCATATAATCGCGCTGGCGATCGTTCAGCTCCCCGACCATGGAGAGCATCGTCGTATAGCCACGCATAAAGGTCAGCGGGGCCCGGAGGTCGTGCGAGACCGTGGCCACGAACTCCGACTTCATCTCGTTCAGTTCCTTGAAGTGCGTGACATCGCGCATCACAACGACCACGCCGACGGTCACGCCCTCGCTGCTCTTGATCGGCGCCACGCTGGCATAGAAGGTGCGTCCGTCCTCGAAAGGCACTTCGACGGAGGGCAGCGACCCGCTCTCCTCCCCACCCGCCATCGTCGAGCGCAAGCTCTTCGGTAGCGTGAGTTGGTAGCGGCGCATCCGCCGGGCCGTCGTCGTCTGCTCGGCAAGCGCATCCATCAGGGGTTGCGGCAATCCCAGATCGGCCATCGAGCGGCCCACAGCCGCGCGGTCGACACCCAGCAGCTTCTGTGCTGCCGGGTTCGTCAGCAACAGACGGCCCTCGGCATCCACCACCAGGATCGCGTCGCGCGTGCTCGCCAAGATCGCCGCGAGGCGCTGCCGTCCTCCCTCGGCGGACTGGAAGAGCCGGGCGTTTTCAATCAGCACCGCGGCCTGGCTCGCCAGGGTCGACAGGAAGGTGATGCTCGCCTCGTCAAAGGCGTTCACGCTGTCGGACCCCACCCACAGGACACCCACCGTGCTCTCCTGCACCCGCACCGGGAAGGCCGACACGCTCTTGAGCGTCTCCAGCTGCAGATGCTGCTGCGCCTGCTCGAGATCCGGGATGACGAGCGGCTCCTTACGCCGCTGCATCGCCGAGGTCAGGACCCGATCGAGCCGTACCACATCCCCGCCCACCGCCCCGGCGGCATAGACCTGCCCCTGCTTGCCGTTGTCACGCAGGGCGATGAATCGTGCCACGGAGCCCGAGGTCTCCTGCAACGCGCCTTCGAGCACCGGCACGATGCCGCGGTCCAGATCCAGACTCGACGAGACCTTCTGCGCGATATCCAGGAGCAGCGACAGGTCGTTCAGCCGCTCCTGAAGGCGCACACGCATCTGCTCGAAGGCATCGCCGAGCTGCGCCACCTCATCCTCACCGGCAAGGTGCACCTCGCTCTTCAGGTTCCCCGCCGCGATCTGGTTGGCGGCTTGGGCCAGGGAGTTCAGCGGGCGCGTGATGCGCGAGGAGAGGACCGGGATCGCGACCCCCAACAGAATGCCGAACGTGATCTGAACCAGGAGCAGCGAGCCCGCCGTCTTCCGGGCAATCTCCAGCACCGTGACGTAGGGCAGCTCGAGCACGACGCGCAGCGGCATCGTCTCTATCCGGTGGACGTAGACCAGCACGTGCTCACCACCGGGGGTAAGCGTCTCAAAGACGGTGCCGTCAGCATCACTCACCGCGCCCTGGACCGAGGTCTCATCGATCGTGCGCACGGTGTGCAGTTGGGCGCGGTCGGGATGCGCCACAATCCAGCCCGCGTCGTCGACCACGAACCCCGAATACTCGTACATCAGGGTGCCGACGTCGTCCTCATGCTGCTTCTGGAGGACGTTGAGGGCAGCCTGGATCTCCGGATGCACATCGAAGAGGGCCCGTCCGATGAGGAACCACTCCGGATCCTCGGGGGCCGCCTCATCCTCAGTCTCCTGGATGACCGTGCCCAACACACTGAACCCGTTGGAGACGTGCTGACCGTTAACGGTGCGCTGGGTAATCCGCGTCTCGCTGATCCCGGCGCCCAGCGTCTTGAGCATCTCCAGTGCGCTCAGCTCCGCATCGGTCAGCTCGGCGTTCACCGTAGCGAGGGAGGTCGCCGAGATCACGACGAACCGCCCCCCCGTCTCGCGCACGAGGAGCAGTTCCTGGAAGAAGGGCACCACCCGCAGTGCGATATTCAGCGTCTCCACCTGCGCCTGCGGATCGCTGCTCAGTAGCTGCGGCTCCTCAGAGAACGCCTCGATCAGGTTCCTGCCGGTGATGAAGAACTGCTGGATGCTCTTCCCGGCGGTGAGGGCGCTGCGCCGCATCTCCTGCAGCGACTGCTCGCGGGCCAGCGTCACGCTGCGGTTGGTGACGGCAAAGACCGAGAAGAGCACGCTCAGGATCACCAACGGGACACTGAAGACCATAAACTGCGCGCTGAGGGACCGGCTGTAGAACGAAGGCCGGTCCGCACGCTGAGGGATCCGCCAGGCCGGGTTCAGCGTAATCGCCTGGAAAAGAACGCCCAGCCCCGCACCCACAAAGAGCCACAAGGGCAGCTCATTGCGCCAGAGCACCACCACGTAGTCGATGATGCGCAGCCCGTCAAACAGACCGCTCAGCGTCAGGCGGCTGATCGACAGGAGCAGGACCGTGACGAGAGACGCCAGGGGGAACGCCGCCAGGGGCTGGCGCAGGAGGTCGAAGATGTCGCCGCGGTAGCCCTGATGCAACAGCGCACTGACCATATAGGCCCATAGGGCCAGTGACAGCACGTCCGTCAGAATCAGGGGGGTATAGCGCGCCCACGTGAGCCCGCCGACGAGGCCCGCCAACAAGCCGGGGCCCGGACCGAAAAGGTAGCCGACGGCGGCGATCAGGACAATCGCGGGCAGCGAAATCGACGAACTGAAGGGCAAGACGCTCATCGGCCCCGGCGGGATGACGATCTGCCGGCTCCACGAGGCGACCAGCAGCCGGTGGAGAGGGACGATCAGCACCAGGGCGGCGCCGAAGATGATCCACTGCCCGCGACTCAGCTTGCGGAAGTCGCCTCGCTGAGACCAGAGAATCACGCCGAACAGCGCGAGGTAACCGGCCAAGAGGAGTAGGCTGGCGATCCCCAAAGGGAACTCTAGGGAGAACGTTCCGGGCCTTCTGATTATCTCGATCATAGTTCGGCGACTCGCGGGAGAGGTCTTACCTCAATCATACTCAAGGCAGGTTGATTGGCAAGTCGTGCCGCGTCAAGATTACGTTTCAATAGGGGGGCAGACGCGTTACGAAGCGCCCGCCATCGCAACCTCCTCGTCCTACCCGGCCGCACGCCGCCATCATCCATCTAGAAGGGAAAGAGCCAGAGGATCATCGGCACACCGACGAGGATAATGATGATCTCGATGGGCAGCCCCAGACGCCAATAATCACCGAACTTGTAGCCGCCCGGCTCCAGGACCAGCACGTTCGACTGATGCCCGATGGGCGTCAGGAAGGCACACGACCCACCGATCGCCACCGCCAGAAGCAACAGCCCCAGCAGCGCGACCAAGTCATAGCGCCGGCGCCCCAACATCGGGATGGCCGGCATCGACGCTACCACGACGTAGACCAGCACGATCTCCAACGTCATCGACCACCTCCGACGTCACCTCAACCCCACAATACGGTCATCAGTCCAGTATAACCCAGGACACCGCAGGCTCAATCAGTTCGCTTTAAGTCACGTAAAATGCTACCGAGGTAGTATGGTTCTACCAAATGATAATGCTACCGAGGAGAACCATGGCCGCAGACGAAATGAGCATTGACGAGCGTTACCAATACTTACGCAGAATGCAGAAGCGCTATCAG
>JAXGUU010000199.1:0-7627 GCA_040774145.1 Anaerolineae bacterium | reverse complement strand
TCCAGAACCATCTCGCCGCGGGCGACCGCGCGCACGGCACGGACCAGATCATCGCCGCTGGTCGTCTTGAGGAGGTATCCATCGGCGCCGGCGTCCAGTAGCGGGAAGACATAGTGGTCGTCCTCATAGGCCGAGAGAACCAACACGCGGATGCTCGGGTAAGCCTGTTTGATCTGCTCTGTGGCCTGAATCCCATTCATCTTGGGCATATGGACGTCCATCACCACGACGTCCGGCTGCAGGCGGGCGGCGGCGCGCACAACCTCGGCGCCATCGGCAGCCTCTCCCACCACCACAATATCCGGGACGTCCGACAGCAACTCGTGGGTGCCCTCGCGGACGATGTTGTGATCGTCGGCCAATAACACCGTGATGGCATGCATCACACCTCCCTTTCCGCCTAGCATACCAGAGAACGCGATCGTTGCCGCCATCTCTCTATATACCTCATTTAGGGTAGATGAATACCCCATCATCTCGATGCGGCGCAGGGCCGGTTTTGTTACGATGAGACCATCAAAGATCAAGTACAGTCGAGAGAAGGTAGAGCAATGCGTGATTCTGTGAATGGTCTCAGTCGATCCTACCGGACGATGAGTGTGTTGGTTTTGGCCTTGGTGTTTGCCCTGCTGCTCGCTATGGTTGATTGGCGCACAGGCTCCGGTTATGCCGAGCTAGCTGCTCCGGAGACGCCAACGGCGACCGCGCAGCCTGTCTCAGGGACTCAGCTGCCCGTGTCGGCGCCGGCAACGCCCACGCCGACGGCTGTGCTTCCAGCCTCTCCCACAGCTACGGCAGTGATGAGTGTACCGATCTTGGGGCCCGCACACGGATTCTCCCTGCCGCCAAACCCCACGCGTCGACCCACACAACCGGCGGTCGTCACCCCTACGGCGACGACTGAACCCTCGGTCTCTCCCACCACCACGGCAGAGGTGAGCGCGCCGACGGTGGAGACTCCCAACGATCTCTCGGTGTCGCCGACCCCAACCCCGCAACCCACAGAACCGGCGGTCGTCATCCCCACGCCGGCAAGCCACACGCCCATCTCTGAGACGGTGGTCCCGGGAGCGGCGGGGGCTATCGCCTTGACCTTCGATTGCGGCTTTGGGGCCGCGTCGTTGGACCAGATCCTCGCGACATTGGCCGCCGCCGACGTGCGCGCGACGTTCTTCCTGGAGGGGAACTGGGTTGAGCGGTCACCGCAGATCGTCGGGCCTATCGTGGCTGCCGGTCACGTGATCGGCAACCACAGCTACTCCCATCCCAGTTTCACAACGCGTACCGAGTCTCAAGTCATCGACGAGTTGACCAGAACCGCGGCAGCCATCTCGCGTGCCGGCGGTCCGGCGTCGCTCTCGCTGTTTCGGTATCCGTATGGAGCGCGGTCGCGGCAGACCGACGCGTGGGTCGAGGCCCAGGGGTATACCATCGTGGGGTGGAGCGTCGATCCGCAAGGCTGGCGACAGGGCACGACATCTGAGCAAGTTCTGGGTTCCGTGCTTCGCCATGCCAAGCCGGGGGGTATCGTGTTGATGCACTGTGGGTCAGCCGGTGATCAGGGGGCCTTGGCCGGGGTCATCACGTCGCTGCGCGCTCGTGGCTACGCTCTGGTCACCGTGCCCGAGGTGCTCGGCGCCCCTGGGCCATCCGTCAACTGAGGGGTGTGATCCTACCGTGGGCGGATGCATCTCGTGCGCTGCTTTCACGAGATGTATCCGCCCCGGATGGTACTTAGACGTGCATGTGGGACCGTTTGCGTTATAGTGATCTCGTTCAGCAGGCCCCACGGGCGCTCGTAGCCTGACGGGAGGAGATAGAGGTGATGGAGATGCGTCATGCGGATGGCCAAAGCATCCGACGGTTTGTGAGGTCGATAGGCAGGTTCTTTGTGTTCGGCTTGGTGTTGATCCTGGCAATCGCCTGCCGGTCAACGCCTGACTCCGTCACCCCCGATACGATGCCGGCGGCGCCTGAGGTTTCTGCGACGCTGCTATCCACAGCCACCCCACGTCCAGGGGTGACGGCTCCGGTCGACGTGAGGACCGACGAGGCTGTCACGGGCGCCGTCGATGGCGTGGCGCCGACCGTCCTGACCGTGGAGACCGCGCTTCACGTGGAGGGGGCCCTGCCGGTCCGGCAGGGCCTGTGTCTCGCACGCTCTGAGATCGTGCCCAGTCTGTCCGCGTGGCAGTGTCGTCCGGGGGGAGACGCTAGCGGCGCTATGGCCGATCCCTGCCTGCAACAGGTTGATGGGACGCTCGTCTGTGATCCCGCCGGAGACGCCTTCGCGTTGACGCCGACGTCGCGGTTGCCTCACGTTGAGCCCCTCACCGGCCGGAGCGACCCCGTCGCGTGGCTTGTGACGCTTCCCGATCCCGCTGATGGGCATGCACCGCCCTTGACCTGCCTCCGTGACCTGACGCCGGCGTCGGCGGCGGATGGTCGTCCTATCACCTTCGTCTGTTCTCAGGAGGGGGCGGAGCGTATGGCGCTTCTGGGCGAGCCACAGAGGGGGGATGTATGGACCGTGTCTCTAGCCCGGCTTGCATGGGACGGCGACACCTGGCGGATTGCCGCTGAAAGCGTCGCCGCGCTCTTGGAGGCGCGCATCTACATGTCGCCGCTCGATGTGGCCTACGATGCGGGCCTGGAGGGGACACGCGTGATCAGTTACGTGCCGACGCAACCGAGCGGTCGCGTGCAAGAGGGATCGTGCTGGACGAGCTCATTGGCTGTGAGCAGCTCCTACGCGTGGCGATGCACGGTGGGAAACAGTATCAGCGATCCCTGTTTTGAGATCCCGTCCCAGCCCGACCAGCTCGTCTGTGAGCCTGATCCTCTGACCGGCGACCCGGGCTTTGCCCTGCGGTTGACCGAGCCGCTTCCCTTGCCGGAGGGGAGCTTTGGCGCAGCCGGCGGACCGTGGTTGTTGGAATTGGCGGACGGTTCCAGGTGTGGGATCGCCACCGGGGCGACTGGGGCCATCGACGGCGAGCGTATCGACTATCTATGTACCGCGGAACCGGGTCAGACGGTTGGCCTCATCGGTAGGCCCGCATCGGGGATGGTCACCGGAGCGGATGCGCCGCCTCTCTGGAGCGCGCGTCGTGCGGTGCTGGTGATGAGCGACCAGGGGATGACGGCGACGGAGATCGCATGGGTCCCCGTGCGGACCGTGGTGCTGGGTCCGCAAGCCTATGCCCCGCTGGACTGCAGTGGCCTGGCCCGTGATGTCGCGCCGCTCCTGGCGACATCCACCGCCACGTCGACCGTCAGTTTCTATGATTACGTGCGGGACGAAGGGGGGGCGGGCTGTCAGGTTGAAGCGACCGGTGACGGCGTTGACTTCGCTAACCCTTTGCTGACCGTGGATCTCCTGCGCGACTATTTCCTCGGGCAGGGTTGGGAGGATGATTGGGCCTATGTAGCGGGCGGACCTACCGGGGAGGCTGCCGGCTTTCGGAAGGACAGCGGCCTCTGTCTTGTCGATGTGGAGTGGACGCCCCGCGAAGGGGCCTGTCCGGCCTCCCAGCCGATCAGCGCCTGCAATCCCGACCCGGAGGACCAGGCGTACACCGTGAGGATGACGTGCGCCGGCGATGTCTACGGTGGCGATGTGCCGACCGGCGGCTATGCGCTGGGATCGGCGATCCCGCAACGTCTTGAGTTCCCGCCGGGCGAGACGCGGCCCGCGTGGGAGGGGGCGCTGGATCGCGGTCAGGTGGACCGCTTCATCTTCCGGGCCAGGGCGGGGCAGCGGATCCATCTTGAGATCGGCTCAACGCCGCCCGGTGTTGTGGGGATCAGCATCGTCGGAGCACCGGATGGTACGCCGTTACTCAGCGCCACCACCGCTAGCACAGCGTGGTCGGCGACGCTCTCATCATCACAGGATTACGTGATGCGCATCGCTGTCCGTGAGTCCGCGACCTACACGGCGACACTGGAGATTCCGCCGGGGGAATGAGGCTCGTACCGCCAGGATGGGGCGTGGTCGGATAGGGCGCAGGAGGTGGGGGCGATCGGTCCACCAGGTCGCCCCCACCCCCTACCTGTTTTCTCTAGAACGACGCGTTAGCGTGCGAGATGGCGAGGTCGTTGACGCAGACGAACCGCGGCACGACGATCGCCGTCGGGTTGCGTGCCCCGTAGCTGCTTGAGACGTTGTAGGGCACCGTCTGCTGGGAGAGCCAGGCCACCTTGTCACCGAAGACATCCAGCAGGCTCTGCGTCAGGCGCACGTTGTAGGGAATCGTGGTCGAGCCGTCCTTCCCGAGCAGCAGAGCGCCGAAGCGTGAGCTGGCGGTCAGAAGGCCCTGGGTCGGATTCACGATGTTCATGTAGTGAAGGAAGGGGATGTAGAGCAGGTCCCGCTCGCGCGGCATCGCCGCCAGGACGGCCAAGGACGCGACGTCCCGGTCGCCCCCCTGCAGGACCAGACTCGTGTGGCCCACCGTGTGTCCCGTGGGTTGCTCGCCGAACTCGTCGGCGTCGTCCTGGCGCCATGCGAAGCCCTTGAAGATGCCGTGCTCGAAGATCGGGAAGCGGTCGCGGGGTATACCGGTGAAATCGCGCCCGAAGGGGAAGGTCTCCAGGCAGCCGGCGTCGTCGGCAAGCGAGATCTGATCCGAGAGCACTTTCTGCCCGATCTGTTCCTCGCGCAGGAAGGAGTAACCGCGCTTCATCATCCCGCCGTTGAAGCCGATCCAGTTCATAAAGCTGAGCATCTCCGCCGTTGCTGCGGGGCCGAAGACGATGTCATAGCGTCCCAGGGGAAGCTGCGCTGTAGGTCGATGGGCGAACTGCTCGATCAGGAAGGCCAACTCGTCGCGGAGACTCTGCGGATGGAGGTCGGCCCGCTTCTGCGCGGATTGCTCCGCCTGGACCTCCCATTTCGCCGTGTTGTGCGCCAGCACAGCCGTGACCTGCGCATCCGTCGTGCGAAAGAGCTGTGTGTGCTCGGAGCGGGTGTTGATCTGCGCCAGGGTGTTGGTGCCGCTGGAGAAGATGCCCGAGAGTTGGAGCTGGGGCGTCTCCAGGCCCTCCGCGGCGGCGTTGAAGGCGGCCAACTTGTCGGCGCCGTCCATCTCAGCCAGGGACGCGTCATAGGCCCGCTCGTCGGCGTAGGGCTCGGTGAAGACGGGGATCGTCGGGTCGTAAGCCAGCGGCTGGACGTGCTCGACCATCTCGGCGGCGACGTCGATGCCTGCCTTCATCTCCTCGATCTGGTTGAGGTCGGTGATCATCTCGTAGCCGGCCCGCTTGCGTCCGTCGTAGGCTGTGATCTCCAGGCGGATCAGGTGCTCCGTCGTGTTGAGCGAGACGGCGGAGTTGGCGAAGCGCATCAGTGCGCTCTCCTCCTCGTGATAGAAGAGCGTGATGTCGCAGGGCTTGGTCAGGGCGTAGGTGCGCAGGTCCTTGAGGGTCTGCAAGATCCGGTCGCTCATGTTCACTCTCCTATCCTTACGCCATCGAAGCGGCAGACGGGAATGCCGTGGCCCAACTGCATGATCTGGTTGGGCTGCCCCTTGCCGCAGTTGTCGATGTAGACGACCTCCCAGGTGGAGGCGTCCCCCACGGCTGAAAGGGCGTTCCAGAACCTCAGGGTGTCGTCCTTGTAGGTGGCGTTCTTGACCACGTGGGTGATCTCGCCGTCCTCGACCAGCCACCCGATCTCGGTGCCGAAGTGGAACTGCTCACGATTGGAGCCGATGGACCAACTGCGATCGCCGTCGAGCACGATGCCGCGCTCGGTGTTGGCGACGATGTCCTCCAGCGTGCCGTCCTCGCCGGGATCGATATTGATGTTCGTCATCCGCTCGATGGGCACGCGGTAGAAAGAGGTGGCGCGGTTGGCGCCGCCGCTCTCGGGGAAGATCACGCGGCGCGCCTTGGCGTTGGCCTCCTCGACCATCTGGCGGCCTGTGATCGCGCCGACCAGAAGGCCGTGATCGATAAGCAGCGTGTTTTGCGCCGGGACCCCGTCGTCATCGTAGCCGAAGCTGCCGGGGCTGTTGGGGAGGGTCGCATCGGCGCGGGCCGTGAGCTTCTCCGAACCGTAGCGCAGCTTCCCGAAGTCGTCCAGCGTGACGAAGGAACCGCCGGCGAAGGCCAGCTCATAGCCCAAGATGCGGTCGAGTTCGAGCGCGTGGCCGATCGTCTCGTGGGTCTGCAGGAACATGATACCCGGCAGCAGGATGACCGAGCGGTCCTCCACCGGGCACGTTGGCGCTTGGAGCACCAGGTTGAGCTCCTTCACGATGCGCTCGGCGTTCTCCGCGAAGAGGGCGTGATCGACCGATTCCCAACCGCGGGTGTCGCCACGGCGGTTCAGACGGAAGGAGCGTTGGTGGCTGGCGCCGTCGGCGTCCACGCCGTGGACCTCCATACCGCCGAAGACCTCGGTGATCTGCTTCTCGATCTCGCTGCCCTCGGAGTCGAGGAAGACGATCTGCTTGCGGACGAAGTCGAGGCCGCCGATGCGCTGGAAGACACCCGGTTGATCCAGCTGTTCGTCCACGCCGGCGAGGAACGCCACCTTGTCGCCGAGCGGCACGTCGAAGGGATCGATCCGGCTGGGGCTGGTGAACGTGGCCCGAATCGCGTCCTTCTCCGCGAGCCGCACCGGGAAGGTTACCCGCTCAGCGGCGACGCGAGCGTTGTCAAGGGCCTTATCGAAAACCGCGCTCAAGTTACCGGTGTCCGAGGAGGCCGAGAAGCCCCACGCCCCTTGGTAGAGCACGCGGATGCCCACGCCGCTCTCGCGCGACGCGGAGGCTTGCTTCAGGTTGCCGTTCCACATAGTCAGGCCGATGGTCTCCTCGAAGGGGTACCAGCGGCAGTCCACGTAGGTGGCTCCTGCCTGTTTGATGCGGTCGAGCTGTGCTTGAATCTCGTCTAGCATACCGTTTACACTCCTCTAAGCTATCTGAAATGCCACCATCACGAGGCAGCGACCGGTTCAGTGCTACCGGCCTCAGCCTCATCGTGCGCTGAGGTGTCCTGGGGAAGTCGCAGCACGGTCAGTCCTGCCAGGGCCATAGCGATCCCGCCGATGGTGAGCGGGCTCCGCCGCGACACCGTGTCGCTGAGCCATCCGCCCAGGCTCGGACCGATGGCGCTGGACATCGACACCGCCATCGCGTCCAGTCCGAAGGCCGTGCCGACCTTGCCCTCGGGCGCCAGCCGTCCGATGTAGGCGCTCAAGACCGCCAGGGTGCCCCCGATACCGAATCCCAGCAGGAACTGGCCCACGAGCAGCAACCAATAGGTGGGGGCCACCGCCTGGATGAGCATCGCCCCGGCAGCGAGGAAGGCACTCAGCATCAGGTAGAGCCGGCCATGGCCCCGGTCCGCCCAGCGGCCCACCAACGGCACCGCGATGGCACTGCTGATCCCCGACAGGGTCGTCAGCAGGCCCGAGGCCGAGCCCAACAGCGGGCTGCCGGGCAGCAGATCCTGGATGATCAACGGCAGGATCGGTGATGCCATACGAACACCGATACGAAGAGCGAAGTGCAACGCCAAGACCAAACCCAAGAGCGAACCCGTCAGGAGCAGGCCGAAGTCCTGCCCCATGCCCTTCAGAATGGATTGCTCGGCGCTGTCCTCGAGCGGCACGAAG
>JAXGUU010000198.1:0-7660 GCA_040774145.1 Anaerolineae bacterium | reverse complement strand
TCGACAACGGCATCGGCATCACGCCTGAGGAGAGCCATTACCTCTTCACCAAGTACTTCCGCTCCCGCAGCGACGTCGTGCGCAGCGTGCAGGGCACCGGCCTCGGCCTCGTGATCACCCGCAGCATCGTGGAGATGCATGGCGGCACGATGGAGGTCGCCAGTCGTCCCGGCGCGGGTAGCACCTTCAGCTTCACCATCCCCGTCGATCTCGCGTAGAGCGACGACGCACCCAGCGCGCCGGTCCACATGGTCTCATGTAGATCGGGCAGCTGACCCGACCAAGCCCGGTTGCAGACAAGCAGAGGTCGGAACAACTTGTTGACCTACATCACCGCATGACACGCCGTTTCCCACACTCGCACCTCAATGCTATAATCGAGGATAGGACGGCACGTCGAAGGAGGCGAGGGTATGCCCAAGTCACACATCCTGATTATCGAGGACGATGACGACGCCCGCATGATGTACGCCATCATGCTGCGCAGCTGGGGTTACGAGGTCTCGGAAGCGACCACGGGGCGCGAGGGGATCAAGGCAGCCCTCCGGCAGGTCCCCGATCTCATCATCCTGGACATTATGATGCCCGATATGGATGGCTATGAGGTCTGCAAGCAGATGCGGGCTGACCCCGGGTTCCGCAAGGTGCCCATCCTCTTCCTCACGGCCCTGGACACGATCGACGACCGCATCAAGGGCTATACGACGGGCGCGGATGACTTCATCACCAAAGGCCAGATCGACTACCGCGAATTGGGCGTGCGCATTCAGGCCGCGCTTATGCGGGCCGAGCGGCTCTCGGAGCCCGGACAACCCGGCAGATCCGGCCTCGTGGTGGGGCTCCTCTCGCTGCGCGGCGGCGTGGGCGTGAGCACCGTCGCGATGAACCTCGCGCGCTATGCTTCGACCGTCAGCGACCGGCGCGTGATCCTGATCGACCTGGCCTTCCCCGTGGGCAGCCTGAGCCTCTGGAGTGGCATATCGGGACCGCGCAACGTCGTCGCCCTCCTCTCACGCGCGCCTTCCGAGATCAACCTGGAGCTGATCCGAAAGTACGCTATTCGGAACGTGTACGGCGCTTACTTCATCGCCGGCCCCACGACCCTGACGGACCTGAGCGGCGTGCGCTTCCAGGCACTGGAGGAGGTGTTGCGCGCGCTGCGCCATGACGGCTATACCGTGATCCTCGACCTCGGTCGCGGCACGCTGCCCATCATGTGGCGCACGTTGTCCACGTGCGACTGGACCGGCGTGATCACGTCGGCGAACCCCACATCCCGGGCGCTGGCCAAGGTCGCGATGCAAACCCTGCCGGAGCATGACGTCGATCCGCGCACACTGCTGCTGCTCTTCAACGACGTCACCGACGCGAAGCCCACCGATGTCTCGTTGGGCCTGCCGCGCGTGCCCGATGTCTTCATTCCCTATAGTGAGAGCTTCGACGAGCTCTCCGATCCCGCGCCGTTCGGGCATCTTTGGTCGATCCTCGCCTCGCGAGAGCAGGCCGAGGTATGAGCTACTGGTCACCACGTTTCACTTATCAATATGGAGGTGAATGATGGAGTTTGACGCGAATGTTCGTTATCTTGAGACACACGAGTGGGCCCGCAAAGACGGTGACGAGATCGTTGTAGGCGTCTCCGACTACGCACAGAGTACCCTGAGCGACATCGTCTACGTAGAGCTGCCCGAGGTGGGCGATACCGTCGAGAAGGGCGATCACCTAGGCGTCGTCGAATCGGTGAAGGCCGCGGGCGACATCTACGCACCGATGAGTGGTGAGGTGATCGCCGTCAACGAGGCGCTCGAGGACGCGCCTGAGCTGGTGAACCAGGACGCCTTCGGCGAGGGCTGGCTCGTGCGCATCGCACCCTCCGACGCGAACGAGTGGGACACCCTCCTCGACGTCGCCGCCTACGAGAAGGTCGTCGAGGAAGAACAGGGCGAATAGCACCCTAAGGAGATTGGTTATGATCTACATACCGCATACGACGGACGAGCGCCGTCACATGCTCGACACCATCGGGGTGGCCTCGCTGGCGGAGCTCTTCAGCGACGTCCCGGCGGCCCATCGCTTCCCCGACCTTGACCTCCCCACGCCGCTCACGGAGATGGAGATCCTCCGCGAACTCGAAACACTCTCCGCCCGCAACGTCAACGCCAACACCACCCCTACCTACCTCGGCGCCGGGGCCTATCGTCACTGGGTGCCCAGCGTCGTCGACTACGTCATCAGCCGCGGCGAGTTCGCCACGGCCTATACCCCCTACCAGGCCGAGGTCAGCCAGGGCACGCTCCAGGCGATCTTTGAGTACCAGTCGCTGATCTGTGACCTGACCGGTATGGAGGTCGCCAATGCCAGTCACTACGATGGCGCTACGGCGACCGCCGAGGCCGTCATCCAGGCCCTCAACGTCTTCCGCAACCGCCGCACGAAGGTCCTCATCGCCCCCACCCTCCACCCCCATTACCGCGCCGTCGTGCGCACCTACACCCAGGGGATGGACATCGAGGTCACCGGTGATGCGGACCCCACCACCAGCGTGACCGACCTGGTCGCCCAGGTGGATGACAACACGGCCTGCGTCATCGTCCAGAGCCCTAACTTCCTCGGGCAGATCGAGACGCTCGACGGGCTCGCGGACGCGATTCACGAGCGGGACGCCAAGACCCTCCTGGTCGTGGCGACCAACCCGATCAGCCTGGGGCTGCTCAAGCCCCCCGGCGCCTACGACGCCGACATCGTCCTCGGCGAGGGCCAGCCGCTGGGGCTGGGCCTGAACTTCGGCGGGCCGTACCTGGGCTTCTACGCCACGAAGCAAACCTATGTGCGCCAGATGGCCGGACGCCTGGTGGGTAAAACGGTCGATGCCGACGGCGCCACCGGCTACGTGATGACCCTCACCACGCGCGAGCAGCACATCCGTCGCGACAAGGCAACCTCCAACATCTGCTCCAACCAGGGCCTGATGGCGCTCGCAGCCACGGTCTACCTCTCGACCCTCGGCAAGCAGGGCCTGCGCCGGGTCGCCGAGCTCAACTACCACACGGCCCACTACGCCGCGGCGCAGATCCGGGCCCTCGACGGCTACGCCGTCGACACCGCCAAGCCCTTCTTCAACGAGTTCGTGGTCACCTGCCCCGCGCCCGTCGCCGAGGTCAACGCGCGTCTGCTCAGCGACTGCGGGATCCTGGGCGGCTATGACCTGGGTCGCGACTATGACGGCTGGGATCACAAGATGCTTGTCGCCGTCACCGAAATGGCCGCGCGCGCGGAGATCGACGCCTTCGTCACCGCGCTCGCCGGCGCTGCCGCAGGAGGTGCGCAATGAGCGAGCCCCTGATCTACGAGCTGTCCTCACCGGGACGCCACGGCACGCTGCCGCCCGCACTCGACGTCCCACTTGCCGACCTCCCCGAGGAGCTGCTGCGCGACGACCTGCCGCTCCCCGAGGTCAGTGAGATCGACGTCGTGCGCCACTTCCTCCGCCTCTCCCAACTCAACTACGCCATCGACAAGGGCATCTATCCCTTGGGTTCCTGCACGATGAAGTACAACCCCAAGGTCAACGAGGCCGCCGCGCGCATGCCCGGCTTCGCCGGTGCGCACCCCCACCAGCCCGAGGCGCTCGCCCAGGGTGCGCTGCAGCTGATGTACGAGCTGCAAGCATACCTCGCGGAGATCGGCGGCTTCGCCGGCGTCACGCTGCAGCCCGCGGCGGGCGCGCACGGCGAGCTGGTGGGTGTGCTCATCATGCGCGCCTACCACCTGGCTCGCGGCGACACAGCCCGCGACACCATCCTCGTCCCCGACTCGGCCCACGGCACCAACCCCGCCACCACCGCTATGAGTGGCCTGCGCGTGGTCCAACTGCCCTCGGATAACCGCGGCAACGTCGACCTCGACGCGCTGCGCAGCGGCGTCTGCGAGCGCATCGTCGGTCTGATGATCACCAACCCCAACACCCTGGGCCTCTTCGAGGAGCAGATTGAGGAGATCATCGAGATCGTCCACGGCTGCGGCGGGCTGGTCTACGGCGACGGCGCCAATATGAACGCGCTGCTCGGCGTGATGCGCCCCGGCGATATCGGCATCGACGTGCTCCACTACAACTTGCACAAGACCTTCAGCACCCCGCACGGCGGTGGCGGCCCGGGCGCCGGTGCCGTCGGCGTCGCCGAGCACCTCGTCGACTTCCTGCCCGACCCCGTCGTGGCCATGATGCCCGACGAGGACGGCAAGCCGACCTACCATCTCGCGCATCCCAGTCGCACCATCGGCCCCATCCGCAGCTTCTGGGGTCACTTCGGCATCCTCGTTCGCGCCTACACCTACATTCGCATGCACGGCGCGGAGGGGCTGCGCAGCGTCGCCGAGCACGCCGTCCTCAACGCCAACTACCTTCGCGCCCGCGTGCGCGACACTTACCACATCCCCTTCGACCGTTTATGCAAGCATGAGTTCGTCGCCGAGGGCCGCTTCCGCGGCACCGACATCAGCGCGCTCGACGTCTCCAAGCGCCTTATCGACTACGGCGTCCACCCCCCCACCATGTACTTCCCCCTCATCGTCCACGACGCCCTGATGATCGAACCCACCGAGACGGAGAGCCTGGCCTCGGTCGACGACTACGCCGACGCCCTGCTCAAGATCGCCGAAGAGGCACAGACCGACCCCGATCTCCTCCACGACGCCCCCCACACCGCACCGGTCAAGCGCCTGGATGAAGTCGGCGCCGCCCGCAATCCCGTGCTGCGACACGCGACAGACGACTGACCAACAGAGGCTCTCCCCCCTCGGCGAGGGGGGAGAGCCCATCCTCCCGCTGCCGGAGAGAACAGACGCTTACGTACCGTAGAGATCCGCTTCTGAGGCAGCTCCTCTTGTCGTTGCGCCAAGCACAGAGGCCGGCCTTCCTCCTGATCGGGAGTTCTCCCCGCGGGTAAGTCCGAAATAGCACGCATTCGCACGATTTAGCACGCTTCACCGCACGCATATGGACACACGGTCCATCCGATGCTATCATAGATGTGTCGGATGAGACCCTATGCTCAAGAGCCAACGCCACGAACGGATCATGGGCCGGTTGCGCGCCGAGGGCGTGGTGCGCGTTTCCGCACTCGCCACAGCGCTGAGCGTGGACCCGGTGACCATTCGGCGCGATCTCGCAGCGCTTGAGCAGCAGGGCAGGCTACGCCGGGTGCATGGCGGCGCGATGCTTCGCGAGGGCCCGGAGGTTCGCGAGGTCGCCGACGGGATAACGCGACGCATCGCCGAGGCGGCGGCGCGCGCCATTCCCGAGGGCAGCGTGGTCTTTCTGGGGCCGGGGGCACTGACCTCCGAGGTGGTGCCCTTCCTGCGCTCGCACGCGCACCTCACGGTGATCACCAACGCGCTCGATGCGGCATGGCAGCTCGCCCGGCAGGGCCGGCACACGTTGCACATCATCGGCGGTCAGGTAGGCGAGGGCTTCGAGATCTTCGGCGATGCCGACGCGCTGCGCCGGGTCCGCGCCGATGTGATCCTGCTGGAGGCCGGCGGTCTCGACGCCGAGCGTGGCCTCACGCACGACGACCGCGAGACCGCAACGATGGCGCGCGGGCTCTTCGCGCTGGGGGCACAGACCGTGGTGTTGATGCCTCCGGAGCGGCTGGGCCGGGCAGGTGCCCTCTTCGTGGCGCCCGCAGGCGAGGTCGACGTGCTGATCACGGGGCGCGAGGCCGACAACCTCCCGCTATGGGAGCTGAGCGAGTTAGGGATTCGGGTGGTCTTGACTTAGGCAGCACGCCCCTGGCATAGAGGAGCCAACAACGAAAGGAGTTCATCATGGCAGGTGTGAGTTTCCGGCACGTGACGAAGCGCTTCAGCGACATCATCGCGGTGAGCGATATGAGCATCGAGATCGCCGACAAGGAGTTCCTCGTCTTCGTCGGCCCGTCGGGATGCGGCAAGAGCACCAGCTTGCGCATGCTGGCGGGGCTCGAGGAGGTCGACGAGGGCGAGATCTACATCGGCGACCGGCTGGTCAACGATGTACCGCCCAAGGACCGCGACATCGCGATGGTCTTCCAGTCCTATGCGCTCTACCCGCATATGACCGTCTACGACAATATGGCCTTCGGCCTCAAGCTGCGCAAAGTCCCCAAGCAGGAGATCGACCGCCGCGTGAAGGAATCCGCCGGGCTTCTCGGTATCGAGCACCTGCTCGACCGCAAGCCGAAGCAGCTATCCGGTGGTCAGCGACAGCGTGTGGCGGTGGGCCGCGCCATCGTGCGCGAGCCCAACGTCTTTCTGATGGATGAGCCGCTCTCGAACCTCGACGCGAAGCTGCGTGTGCAGGCCCGTGCCGAGATCTCGAAACTGCACCAGCGGCTGGGCACCACCTTCATCTACGTGACCCACGACCAGGTGGAGGCGATGACGATGGGAACGCGGATCGCGGTGCTGCGCGATGGTGTGCTCCAACAGGTGGATACGCCGCAGCGACTCTACGACATGCCCATCAACGTCTTCGTAGCGGGCTTCATGGGCAGTCCGGCGATGAACTTCTTCGATGCCGCGCTGATCAGCGAGGACGGGACGATGTACGCCGACTGCAAGGACTTCCGCGTGGCGATCCCCGACGCCCACAACAGCGCCTTCAAGCCCTTCTTGGGTAAGGAAGTCGTGATGGGGCTACGGCCCGAGCACATCCACGATCCGGAGTACCCGCCGCCCGGGATCACCCCCGCGTTGGTTGAGGCCAAGGTGGAGATCACGGAGCTGATGGGCAACGAGGTCAACGTCTTTTTCGCCTCATCGCACAGCGAGTTTATGGGGCGCTTCGACCCGCGGACGAAGGTCTCGGTGGGCATGACCAAGGCGGCAGCGTTCGATATGAGCCGCATCCACGTCTTCGACAAGCAGACGGAGAAGGCCATCCGGTAGCACGCCCCCCCCGGGGGAGCGAGAGCTGCGGGGTTGACATCCGCTCCGATTTGCGTACGATGGGCCCGTTAATGTGTTCACCCTATCGTAGTCATCAGGAGGCCAGCTATGAAAACTGTCGAGGATCTGAAGGCGGCATTCGCGGGTGAATCCCAGGCGAATCGCAAGTACACGGCGTGGGCGAGGCAGGCCGAGCGTGAGGGGCACGCAGGGATCGCGAAGCTCTTCCGCGCAGTGGCGGCAGCGGAGACGATCCACGCGCTCAGCCACCTGCGCACGCTGGGCGATATCAAGAGCACGGCGGAGAACCTGGAGGCGGCGATCGCCGGCGAGAACTACGAGGTCGTGACGATGTACCCCGAGTTCCTGGAGGACGCCAAGGCCGAGGAGCACAAGGCCGCGACCCGCTCGTTCGAGTGGGCCTGGGAGGTGGAGAAGATCCACGAGAAGCTCTACGCCGAGGCTCTTGAGAAGATGAAGGCCGGCGAGGAGGTTGAGTTCGGCAAGATCTGGGTCTGCGGGACCTGCGGGCACACGCATGTGGGCGACGAACCGCCCGAGCACTGCCCGGTATGCCAGTCCAAAGCAACTGCCTATTCCGTGATCGACTGACGTCGTTATCGCAGGCTAGTCAACGGCGCGCACGAGCTTGAGCTCGTGCGCGCCCTCTATTGTGCGCCCGATCATCGGAGATCCGCGGCCGCGCGTTTGTGCCCGTCCGACACCGATGCTC
>JAXGUU010000197.1:0-7688 GCA_040774145.1 Anaerolineae bacterium | reverse complement strand
TGCCGGCACGCCGGGATGCGCTGGCCCGAGTGCCGCCCCGCTGTAGCTTGCACGATTCGGGTGTACAATGCACTGAAAGCGCTCGAGGCGACGGGAAAGGAGTCTGGGATGCGTCACGTCATTGTGGGAGGTGGGGTCGCGGGGATCACGGCAGCGATGGAATTGGCACGCCGCGGCGGCGATGAGGTCGTCGTCTTCTCGGATGAATCCCACCCGTACTACTATCGCCCCCAGCTGACGGAGTTCCTCGCGGGGCACACGACGATGGAGCGGCTCGTGCGGCGTCCGCTCGAATGGTACGCCGGACGCGGGATGACCGTGCACCTATCGACGCCCGTGACCCGCATCGATGTCGACGCCCACGAGGTCACGACGACCACAGGCGAGACCGTGCCCTACGACCGGCTGCTGCTGGCGATGGGCAGCCTGCCTTTCGTGCCGCCCATCCCCGGCGCCGACAAAGAGGGCGTGCGCACCTGGCGGACCCTGGAGGACACGCTGACCCTGGAGCGGGTAGCCTCAAGCTGCCGGCAGGTCGCGGTCCTGGGGGGCGGCCTGTTGGGCCTGGAGGCAGCGCGCGGCTTGCGCGGTTACTGCCATCGCGTGACGGTCATCGAGGTCTTCCCGCGCCTGATGCCGCGCCAGCTCGATGAGGAGGGCGCCGGCCTGCTCCAAGCCTTCGTCGCCTCGTTGGGCATCGACGTCATCGTCGGTGCGCGCTGCGAGGCCTTTGAGGGCGGCACCCACGTGAGTGGCATCAGGCTCGGAGATGGACGCACCCTCTCTGCCCAGACCGTCGTCGTGGCTGCGGGGGTGCGCGCCAACGCCACCCTCGCCGAGGCGGCGGGGATCCGTTGCGACCGCGGCGTCGTGGTTGACGATCGAATGGCCACCAGCGCCCCCGATGTGTACGCCGCGGGTGATGTGGCGGTCTTCCGCGGCTATTCCTGGGCCATCGCGCCGATCGCCCAGGCGCAGGGACGCATCGCCGCCGCCAACATGGCGGGCGACGACGTGCACTACGATGTCGTCATCCCCTCGACCACCCTCAAGGTGGTTGGGATCGACGTGAGCTCCGTTGGGATCGTCAACCCTGACGCAGGGGACGCACAGGAGGTGCGCGCGCTGGACACCGACGCCGGCACCTACAGAAAGATCGTGGTGCAGGACGGGGTCATCATCGGCAGCATCATCATCAACGACCCCCGCCTCGCCAAAGCGCTCGAGGCGAAGATCGCGGGGCGCGAGCAGATAACGGCGGACGAGGCACGGCGCCTCGTGGGCGGCGGTGATCCCTCGTGAGTGCCGGGCCGGACGCACGGACGCCCGATGAGGACTGAGTCTGGTGCCTGAGGGCGGCAGGACAAGATCCGCAACATGACCGACGATCACGGAGCTGAGAATGAGCTGCGCTACTCAACGGCGCTGGCGGCAGCCGCAGCCGTCGTCAATAGCTCGCTCGACGTGGAGCAGGTCCTCGACCGCATCCTGGAACAGGTGTCGGCTGTCGTCCCGGCTGATACCTACAACATCATCCTCATCCGCGAGGGCCAGGGTCACATGGTCCGCTGGCGCGGATACGAGGCGCTGGGCATCGTCGATCAGATAACGCGCGTGATGCCGCACATCGACGGCTTTGAGACCTTCAGGACGATGATCGCCGGGGGGAAGCCGGTCGTGATTCCCGACACGCAGGCCTCCCAGGCCTGGAGCGCCACGTCGGGGCGCATCGACCACCGAGCCTACGTGGGCGCACCGATTTGTATTGATGGCGTGACCGAGGGCTTCCTTAACGTCAACAGCGCCCGTCCGGGTCACTTCACGGCGCGCGACGGGGAGCGCCTGATGGCCTTCGCCAACCACGCCGCGATTGCCCTCAAGAACGCGCGCCTCTACGAGTCCGCACAACACCACGCGGCGGAGCTGGAGGCGCGGGTCGCGGAGCGCACCGCCGAGTTAGCAGCGCGGACTGCCTGGTCGGAGGCGATCCTCGCGAGCACCTCCGACGGGATCGTGGTGGCCGATAGCGAGGGGCACATCCTGCAGATGAACCCCGTGGCGCGACGCTGGCTGGAGAGGGAGCTTTCCCCTGAGAACGCAGTGCAGCTGCGTGACGCCATTGAGGCGGCGGCGATGGCACCGGCAGCGACACCCCAACCGCTGTCCATCCATGAGGGACGCGACTTCGAGCTCCACGCCGCGCCGGTGTCGACCGAGACGCAGCCGCGCGCCGCGGTGGTGGTGGCGGTGCACGACGTCAGCCACCTGCGTGCCCTGGACCGGATGAAGTCGCAGTTCATCGCCGACGTCTCCCACGAGCTGCGTACGCCGGTGGCTGCCGTGCGGCTCTACGCATCGCTCTTGGAGCGCGGCGTGCTGGAGCGCCGGGAGGGCTACCTGGCGTCGCTCCAGGAGGCCACCCAGCGCATCACGCGCCTCGTCGAGGGCATCGTGCAGATCGCGCGGCTTGAGGCGGGGCACGTACTTCTGGAACCCACGCCTAGCGATCTTAATACGCTGGCGACCGCCTCGGTCAACAGCTTTGCCCCAATCGCGGAAGCGCAGGGGCTCCACATGGTGACGGAGTTCACGTCGGATCCGGTGATCGTCGAGGTGGATCCCCACTGGCTCCATCAGGCGCTGGACCACCTGATCGAGAACGCTGTGCGCTACACGCCCGCGGGACAAGTCCGCGTATCGGTGCGCTGCGAGTCCCCATGGGCCGTCTGCGAGATCGCCGATACGGGACTCGGTATCCCGGCCGAGGAACTGCCCCGGATCTTCGAACGCTTCTTCCGCGGAGAAGAGGCGCGCACTCGCCAGATCCCCGGCAGCGGACTGGGATTGGCCATCGCACGGGGGATCGTGCAGCGGCACGGAGGGCACATCGCTGTCGAAAGCTCCCCAGGCTCCGGCTCCTCTTTCAGTGTCTGGCTGCCGCTGAAGTCCGCCGGCGCCGGCGTCCCAGAGGATCCTCGGGAATGAGAGGGCTCGCCGGCGGCGAGCCCATTGGCGAGACCTTTGGGGTTTTCTTGTCCAGCAGTTGCCTACTCAACCAGAAAACCCCAAAGGTCTTCTTCGGCAGCAGATGGCCTGTCCCGAAGAGTTCCCTTGATGCCGCGCCAGGGAGAGCCCTGGCTGAGATCGGCTTGCGTGTAGGTCGGGTTCGTGCATACTTGAAGAGACGGAAAGACGCGATCACGGGAGAGACAGGATGACGATGCAGACGACGCCTTTGGGCCCCAAGAAGCGTATCCTTGCCGTGGAGGATCACGACCTGCTCCTCTCGGCGATCCGCGACATCCTCGAGGTCGAGGGCTATGAGGTGCGCACCGCGACCGACGGTGTGGACGCGCTGGAACAACTCAAGACCTTCAAGCCCGACCTCATCATCGCGGACATCTCGATGCCGCGGATGGATGGCTACGAGTTCTTCGATGCGGTCCACGCCAATCCGGAGTGGGTGCCGATCCCCTTCGTCTTTCTGACGGCACGCGCCGAGCGCGAGGACCGCCTGCGGGGCAAGGCCATGGGCGCCGAGGACTACATCATCAAACCGTTCGATCCCCAGGAGCTGGTCGTCGTGGTCAACTCCCGCATTGGGCGGGCGCAGGCGATCCGTCGGGTCACCGAACACGAGTTCGACGAGCTGAAACAGCAGATCATCACCCTGCTCAGCCACGAGCTGCGCACGCCGCTGACGAGTGTCTACGGCTACACGGAGTTAGCGCTCGAGGAGGCGTCGACCCTCCCGCCGAGCGACTTCCAGCAGTTCCTGACCGGGATCAAGAAGGGGGCCGACCGGCTGACCCGCCTCGTTGAGGATCTGCTGTTGGTGGTCCGCCTCGACACCGGTGAACTCCAGCGGGAATTCGAGCTGCTGGGCGAGGTTCAGGATGACGTACACGAGATCGTGCGGCGCACGGCGAGGGTGGAGACAGGTCGTATGATGCACCAAGGTGTGACCCTGGACCTGGACGTGCCCCAGGCGCTGCCACCTGTACGCGTCCATGAGTTCTTCCTCAGCGACGCACTGGCACGCCTGATTGACAATGCGGTCAAGTTCTCACGGAGCGCGGAGAAACCGGTGAGGGTCAGCGCTCGAGCCGCGGACGATCACGTGGAGATCTCGGTCCAGGACTGGGGCGTTGGCATCCCGGAGGACCAACTCGACCGGCTATTCGAGTCCTTCGGTCAGCTGAACCGCGCCAAGCTGGAGCAACAGGGCGCTGGGCTCGGACTCGTCATCTGTCGGGCGCTGATCGTCGCGATGGGGGGCCGAATCTCGGTCACCTCCCGCCAGGGCGAGATGAGCGGCACCACCTTCACCATCCATTTGCCGGTCGCGGGCTAGTCGCCGCGCACGGCTGAACCTGAACGGGCCTTGCCGAGGCCTGACAGTGACCTCGGCAAGGCCCGCTAGCCAAGCTCGAGCTGCGGCTCGTGCCTACACCACCAGGACGCGGGTCCCCGTGATAGCAGGCTCAGCCCACTGCGTGTAAACCTCATAGGGCGCCACAGGCTCGACCCAACGGAAGATCCACTGCGCATCCTCCGCCGTGACGTTAATGCAGCCGCTGCTGTGCACGCGACCGTAGTCATTGTGCCAGTAGGTCCCGTGGATCGCCACCCCGCTCCACGTGAAGTAGGTCGGAAAGGCCACGCCCGGCAGGTCGTAGGGACTGGGAATGTCGGTCACGGTCATCCGGCGCGCATGGCGCTTGTACAGGACGCGGAACTCACCCAGCGGCGTCGGCGTGCTGGGGTTACCCGTCGAAACACGTGTATGGAAGACGACGTTGTCCCCCTCCAGACAGCTCAACGTCTGCGCCCCACGGTCGATCTTCAGCAGCTTGTCAGGATGACCGGGGGAAATCGGCGTCAACTCCTCGGGCGTCACCACGCGGAACGATGAACCCGGTGCATAGGGCCCGGGTCGCCACGGCGAGACGCCCTCCTTGAGCTGGTACCATACCTGCCCCTCCTCATCGGTCACGGCGGCGATCGCCCGGTAGGTGGTGCCATAGTAGAGCCTGTGGGCGACGTAGGCGCTGGCCGGTGTCGCCCTTGCCTCGGCCCAGGGCCGGGTGACCTGCACCCAGAGACCCGGCTCGGCGATCTCGGTCACGGCGGGCTGTCGCTCATCGCGGACCGGCTGTACGTAACCGCTGTGAATGTAGCCGCCTTCCGTACGATACCACACAGGATTGGTCGGCCACGGTGGGTCCCCCTGGACCGCCTCATAGAGTGGGATGACGTCGTCGCGGGTGGTCCACCGAACCACACCCTCGCCCGTCGACGGACCTTGGCGCACGGGCTGGCGCCACCACTGCGTCAAGCGTCCGAGCGGGGCGGGGAGCGGCGCACGCGGGAAATCCGGCAGCCGCGACCCGAAATCGAGCGCTCCTCTGGAGCGACTGGGCGGCACCAGCAAAGGCACCGCAGAGAGCGCCGAGAACTTGAGGAAGTCGCGCCGTGAGAGGCGCTGGGGCGTGCCAAAGGTGGCCACATCATCGTCAGGCGCGAGCCGGTCGAGGTCCGGCAGTGGGTACGGCGCGTTGCGTTTCATCTCTCCCCTATCCTTGTCCTACGATAGTTTTGCTTCCTGTCTATCATACAGCGAAAAGGTGTGGGAGGCAACTCCATAGCACACAAAAAACCCGCCGAATCGGCGGGTTCTCTGCGTCTCGCGAAGCGCGTCCTCGCGATGAATCTGTGTCGGGGCGGACGGATTTGAACCGTCGGCCTCTACAACCCCATTGTAGCGCCCTAGCCAAGCTGGGCCACGCCCCGTCCTAACGGTGAGCATTATACAACAATCGCTCTGTTTTGGCAAGCACCTAGAGGTCGAGTTTGAACTCGCCGCGGCTAAGCGTCAGATCGAGCGCTTCCTCCGGTTCGCGAGGCGTGTCGGCGAAACGGTAGTTGAAGTAGCGGTAGACGTCGCGCAGGACCGCCGTGAGGATCGGCGCGAGCACCAAGCCGGGCAGCCCCGCGACCTCGGCCCCGACGACGAGCATCACCATCATCACCACAGGATGAAGGCCGACGCTCTCGCCCAGCACGCGGGGCACGATCAACGTGTTCTCCACGTTCTGCACCAAGTTCGTCGCGATGATCGTTAGGAGCGCCAGTCCGGGACTGCGCGTCAGCGCCACGAGCACCGCGGGAATCGCGGCGATCGTGGGGCCGATGTTGGGCACCACCTCCAGCAGCCCGGCCAGAAAGCCCAAGAGCAACGCGTAGTCGACGCCCAGGATCGTCAGCACCAACGTCTGCATGATCCCCACGATGAGCATCAGCAGGATCTCACCCCGCAGGTAGGAGCCGATGGTGCGGTCGAGCATGGTCGCGACACTGCGCACATCCTTGCGCGCGCCGCGTGGGAGCGAGTTGTAGAGCGACGCGCGGATCTGGCTGTAGTCACGCAACAGGAAGTAGGTCCAGAAGGGCACGATGAAGATCGCCAGCACCAAGCTGGCCGTGTAGGAGATCGCCGTGACGGTCCCCTGAACCGCCTGCTGGAGGGCCTGGGTGACCATCGCCGTTAGGTTGCGCAGCGCATCGTCAATCTGATCGCGCACCCGGTCGGGGAGCAGCTCGTACTGCTCCAGCCCCACCTCGACCCAACCCGAGACACGTGCCCAGATCGAGTCGCGGGCATCCCACAGCTGCTGCGCCTCCTTCGAGATGATCGGGATCACCAAGGCGATGAAACCGGCGATGAGGGATAGGACGATCAGGTAGGTGATGATGATGGACAGCGAACGCGCCAGCTTGCGCAGGGAGCGGAAACGGATGCGATCGCTGAACCACTCGATGGCCCACTGGATGCCGTCGACGACGGGGGAAAGCAGGTAAGCGAGGAGCATGCCCAGCATATAGAGCCCCAACACCGAGCCCGCGGCGTAGAGCGTGAGCAGCACCAGCCCGGCGGCAAGGATGTAGAGCACGATTCGCTTACGACGCTGCAGAGGAATCCTCTGCCAGAAGGTAAAGAGTCCGTTCATGTCCGACCTCGTCGTCTGCTTGCAGGGGCAGGTGCGCTACCGGCTAGTCCTCATCAATACGCAGCAGCGCCAGGAAAGCCTCTTGAGGGATCATAACGTTGCCCAGCTGCTTCATACGTTTCTTGCCGGCCTTCTGCTTCTCGAGCAGCTTACGCTTACGCGTCACATCACCCCCGTAGCACTTAGCCAGCACGTCTTTGCGCAGCGCCTTCACATTGACACGCGCCAGGATCTTGCCGCCCACCGCCGCCTGAATCGGGACCTCGAAAAGCTGGCGGGGAATGGCGTCCTTCATCTTGCGGATCAGGGCGCTGCCCTTCTCATACGCATGATCCCGATGCACGATGATCGCCAGCGCATCGACGGGTTCCTGGTTCAAAAGGACATCGACCTTGACCAAGTCGTCCGCACGATAGCTGTCGAATGTGTAGTCCATCGAGGCGTAGCCACGCGTCGCCGACTTGATCCGATCGTGCAGATCGATGACCATCTCCGCGAGCGGTACCTCAAAGGTGAGCAGCAGACGCGAGACGTCCAGCGTCTCGGTGAGCAGGAACTCCCCACGCTTGCGCCGGAAGATCTCCATCAGCGCGCCGAGGTAGTCGGTGGGGGTGATCACCTGGACCTTCATCCACGGCTCGCGCACCTCCTCGATCAGGGCCGGATCGGGCAGGTCGG
>JAXGUU010000196.1:0-7692 GCA_040774145.1 Anaerolineae bacterium | reverse complement strand
CAGCCGTGTCGCCAAGGCCTCCTCGAAGGTCTGGCCCTGCATCTGGGTGGCAAAATCAACCACTGTCGTGATGCCGCCGAAGGCCGCTGCGCGACTTCCCTGAAACCAGGTATCGCTGGTCTGAAAGATGCCCGTGTCCAACTGAAGGTGCGTATGAGCGTCCACAATCCCCGGGAGCACCAAGAGACCTTCAGCCTCTATGACCTCGCTACCGGGCGGCGCAGGTAGATCCGTGCCCAGCGCGCGGATGATACCGTCACCGATAAGCACATCCGCCACGAACATCGCCTCAGGCGTCACAACCGTGCCGCCGCGGATCAACACCTCAGTCCTGTACGATGATGGTCCCATCACTTGCCTCCCCCCCCATCCGACGCTGCGCCACTTACTAACGGCTATGATTATAGGGGAAAGCCCCGCTTTGAGTAGGTTGCGGCACGGGTATAATAGTGCTGTGGACAATCGAGCTGACCTTGGGCCATCGCTTCCCCCGTCGAGCCCTCCCCTGCTCGCGCGGTGTAGCCCATGACGGACGCCCTCGCAGCATCCATAGCCCGTCGATCCTATCGTGTGCGGCTGCTCGTCGGTGGGCTGATCGTGCTGCTCACAGTGGCGCTTAGGCTGTGGGGGCTCAACGCGACGTCGCTCTGGTACGACGAGACCTTCATGCTCTATCATGCCCAGCAGGGCCCGAGGGCGGCGATTCTGGGATTGCTCCAGGAGGATAATGCGCTACCCCTTCACGGCTTGTTGTTATCGTGTTGGATTGGGGTTGCCGGCAACTCGGAGTTCTCCGTGCGGTACCTCTCCGTCCTGCTGACAACCATAGGCGCACCGCTCGTGATCCAGCTGGGCCGATCCCTCACGCACAAACGGACCACGGGGCTGGGTGGTGCGTTGGCCTATGCCACGCTGCCCATCTTCGTCTATTACAGCCAGGAAGTCCGCATGTACGCCCTCGCCATCCCCCTTACGGCAGGCTTTCTCTGGTCCGGCCTGCGTCTGGTCTCCAGCTGTGGAGATCCGGATTCGGCGCAGAGCACCCCACGGAGGCGGAGAGACGCCGTAGCTTACGTGCTCCTGGGCCTCCTGATGCTCAGCTCGCACCTCTATACCGGGCTCGCCTGGCTGACCACGGCGATGTGGGGCACGCTCAGCCCTCTGCTGACGGGCGGATCCGCGACAGCGCACTTGGGCGGCAAGCCGCGCTTGCGTCGGGGCATCGCCGGCACGTGGTGGCACGCCAACATTGCGCTTGCCCTTCTCGCCCTGCCCATCGCCGGGTGGGCGCTGTGGCGACTGAGCGTCGACGCTACCGCTGTGAGCGCCATTCCTGTCGAGGCGCTGCGCTTTCTGCCGATCACCTATGGTGTCGGGCAGTATCTGGTGCAGCCCTGGAACGCCCTCTTCGTCGTCGTAGCCATCGCGTCGCTAGGCGTGACCCTGATAGGCTGCTTCGCTGCACGTGCGCCGCATCCTGCATCGCGTCAGCTCGCCGGGGTATGGTTCCTGATCACCCTAACGCTGCCCATCGTCACCCTCTTTCTCATGACCGCGATCAAGGCCAAGTGGAGTGAGCGCTATCTCCTGCCCTCCTGGGGTGTGGCCCTCGTCGTCGCCGTGGGCACAGGGTGGGAGCTGCTGCTACGGCGGGGGACGCCGACCTCGCGACGCCGGCTCGATGCAGCACTGCGCGGGAGTGGTCTTCTGCTCATCGCCGCCTGGGTCGCGTTGGTGACGCCCGCCCTAGCCAGGCAGGCGGAAGGAACGTGGGCCCTCGCCATTCAGGACGAATGGCATCCCAAGCCCGACTTCCGCGGCATCGCGCGACATATCGAGACGCATGGAGGAGCTAACGATGCCATCGCCGTCGTGGGTGGTTACGCGACCTCAGCGGTGGATTACTACTACAACGGAGAGGCCCACCTGTTCGGCGTCCCCTACGACAAACGGATACTGGATACGCTCGACGTGGTCGACCTCCACGATCTGGAGGTGCTGGAGCGTGAAGCAGGAAGCCGTCGTCGCCTCTGGCTCGTCCTGTGGCAGCACCATCTCGCCGACCCGACCAACCTGATTCAGAGCGTGTTCATCGAGCGTTGCCGGCGCCTGCCCGTCGACGAAGGGTTCGTCAACGTTTACCTGCTGCTCTTCGACCTGGAGACGTGCCGCCCACTGGACCGCCTGGCAGAGCCGGCGATGGTGCTGGAGACAACGTTCCAGGCACCTATCGTGCTTGAGGGCTATCACCTGATCAAGAGCGAAACGCTGTGGGAGGTGGACCTATGGTGGCGTACGACCGGGCCCCTCGACGTCGATTACACGGTCTTTGTCCACCTGGTCGGACCCGACGAGAGCATCATCGCCCAGCACGACCACATTGCGGGGGCCGATGCCTACCCGACCAGCCGCTGGCGCGTGGGGACACGCCTGCGGGATCGCTTCTTCCTCTATGTCTCGGAGAGCAATCCCCTGATATCCGACGGCCTGATGGCGCCTGATGCCTGCGAGGCGTGCAGCCTACGCATCGGCCTCTACACGCCGGAGAGACGCCTGCTCCTCGAGGATGGGCGCGAAGCATTGACGATTCCCGTCTTCTAGTCCTCAGGCCTCCTCGAGCCCAACGAGCCGGCGGAAGCGCGGCTCATCGCGAATGGCATGGAAGTCGGCATCCTTCAGGGCCATAGCCCGATAGCCTTCGCGGAGCGCGATGGCCCGCGACAGCCAGATGACGGCGTGCTCCACATCTTCCATCAGAGCCGCAGCACATGCCGCGTTATAGTAGGGGGTCGCCCAATCGGGCTCAATCGCCATCGCTCGCTGATAGCTGTCCACCGCCTCAGGGTAGGCCTGGATGCGCACGTAGAGCAGACCGCGGTTGTTGTGCACAGCGGCATCGCGCGGGTTCAGATCCAGCGCCCGGGCATAGTCCGCCAGCGCTTCCGTGTGCCGGTCCAATCGCGCATAGGCCCGACCTCGGTGATGATAGGTGATCGCGCGCTGCGGATCCAAAGCAATCGCGCGATTGTAGTCCCGCAGCGCCTCAACATACTCGCCCCGCGCAGCCTGGGCCAGGCCCCGGTTGAGGTACGCCTCGAGATGATCCGGCGCGCGACGCAGCGTCAGCGTATAGTCATCGACGGCACGCTCATAAGCCTGCAGTCTGAAGTAGGCATTGGCACGATCATAGGCGATCATCACCGCCTCAGGATCGTGATGCAGTGCTGCATCATAGTCGGCGATGGCCTGATCAAATGCGCCCTTTCGTGCGTGCACCAGGCCGCGTTGGCGGTAGGCCTCTGCCAATCGCCGGCGCTGCACGCCCTGGTCCTCCTGGTCCCGGCCCAGGTCCAGCTCGATCGCCTGCGTGAAGTCTGCAATCGCACTGTCCAGCGCACCCACGCCGGCATGCGCCAAACCGCGGTTGTAGTAAGCTGCGATGTACCGCGGGTTGAGGGTCAGCGCCTGATCGTAAGCCTCGATCGCCGCATCATAGGCACCCTCCACCATCCGCCCATTGGCATAGCCGCAGTGCTCGATCGCCGCCGCTTCAGCATCCGACACACCGCCATCAGGCGCCTCGCCACCAGGCGCACCGCCATCAGGCGCCTCGCCATCAGACGTCACGGACTCAGATCCGGCGGGTGAGATGCCCTGCTGCCGCGCGGCATCCTCTGACGGCAGCTCGCATGCGCCCGCCTCATCGTCCACCACCGCGTCCTCCCCGCCCCGTGACACCGCATCCACGCCTGCGAGCACCCCGGTATCGACGGATGAACGTGCCGGCTCCTGTCGCGCCGCGTCATCGACCAGCTTCCCGTCCATCGCCGGCTCATCCTCCACCTCGACAGGCAGGGCCAGGCGTCCGGCAGCCAGCTGATTCATCCCGCGCAGCAGTTGGCGAATCTCGACGGACCAGGCGACGGATTGCTGTAAGGCATCCTGTTGGACAGCCGGCGCCCGTACCTCATCGGTCGCCTGCTGAGTCTCAGGTGTCAACAGCGCCTCGGTGAAAGCGCGGATCTCCTCCCAATCGCGTGCCACGAACGCCTGCCAGAGATCATGGATCCTCAGGGCCCAGGCTACCACCGCCTGCCTAGCATCGGTTGCAGCGGCTCTCCCGTCCTGACGCGCGGAGATGACGTCTGCAGCGTCTGCCCAGGCCTCGGCCACCGCCCCCGCCCACGGATAGAAGCGGCGGACACCACGGAGGAGACTCTCCATCGCAGCATTGAGCGCTTCGGGCACATCGCCGATGATCAGCAGGTGATAGAGTGCCTCGACGTGATCGCGGTGCCACTCGGCATCGAGATGGTCAGGCTCGGGGCCGTGAAGCTCCGACCGCTGGCGGTAATAGGCCCGAAGCGTCTGGTGAGCTGCCTCCCACGAAGCCACGTCGGCGCGCATAGCGATTCTCTCCAAAGACGCGTGCACGGCGGGCAAAAAGCGCCAGCCCGCCTCCGCGCGGACCGCCAACGGCGTGCGCCCCAACCAGGCCATCAGCCGTGCCGCCGCTTCTTGTCCCAGGAGCGCGGAGATCACGCCCTCATCAAGCCATCGCGCGGCCGAACACTTGAGCACTGCCGTGCGAAGCACCGGCTCTAGAGCAGCGATGTAGGCCTCTAGCGGCGAGTCCGCCTCCGTCACACCATCCGACACGAGCGTCAGGTGCAGCGGATTGCCCTCGGCCAACGCCATCTTCCGCTCAACGACCTCCTCATCCAACGCGTCATCCACACAAAGTAAGGTGCGTGCTTCGCGGCGCGAAAGAGGACGAAGATCAAATATGGACGTGACCGGCGCAAGAGCCTCCCACACGCCGGGTAGCGGGTCACGGTCCGCCATCGCGAACCAGATGTTCGTACTGAACTCGCCGTGGGAAAGGAGATCATACAACCAGTCCTGGAGGCAACGTCGGCGATCCGCCGACTCTTCCCCAGAACGCCTGCATTCGCCGCCAGGCTGTTGCCAGTCATCGAAGCATAGCAGGATGCGACGGACCGTTGCCCAAGCATTGAGGTCCTGGACGAAGCGCTCCGTCAGGGCACCTACCGGATCACGCAGCAGCGAGGAACGGCGCATCGGGAAGGTCTTGATCAGGTACTCGTCCCAGGCACGCACAGCCCAGGCATCCTCATCGGTCACGCCACCGAAGAGGTCCCAGGCATGAGCCGGCGCATCAGAGTCCTGTGCGATCTTCCGGAGCGCAGCCGTATACTCCCGATAGACCTCGCTGAAGGTGGTCAGCGGCACGCCCGCGGCGGATAGTCGCTTGGCAACCGCCAACATCGCCTGCACGATGCCGAACTCCTGGGGCAAATGGATGTCGCCACGATCCACGGTAGCGGTGATGAAGCCGTGCTCCCCCGCAATCGAGCGATACTGCGCCAGCAGAGCGCTCTTGCCGATACCGGGCGGCCCTTGCACCACGAAGACCAGTGTCGGTGGCACGGCATAGAGGAAGTTGAGTCGAAACGGCTCGATCTCACGCCGGCGCCCAACGAAGCGTCGGCCACTCCGGCGCGCCAGAAGATCTCCCCACGTTGTGACCCGTTCATTCATCGCGGCCCACCAACTTCCCGTTGATAGAGAGGGAAAGGATCAGGCAGCCTCGAGCTCCCTGACCCTTCTCCCTTCTCACATGTTAACTGAGCTACGTGCCTTCCTGCCAGGACGCCAGATACGCCCGCTGTTCCTCGGTCAGCGTATCAATCTCGACACCCATCGCAGCGAGCTTCAGACGGGCAATCGCCTGATCGATCGCCTCGGGCACAGCGTAGACGGTGTGCTCGAGTTCATCTGCATGGGCGAGCATGTACTCCGCGCTCAACGCCTGGTTGGCAAAGGACATATCCATAACGGCGCTCGGATGCCCCTCGGCTGCACCCAGGTTGACCAGGCGCCCATCGGCCAACACATTGATCACGCGACCGTCGGATAGACGGTATTGCTTCACGAACGGTCGTATCACCCGCGGTTCCTCGACCGCCATCTCGGCCAACGCATTGAGGTTGAGCTCGACGTTGAAATGCCCCGAATTGCAGACGATGGCTCCATCCTTCATCACCTCAAAGTGATGGCGGTCGATCACGTTGATGTCGCCCGTCGACGTGACGAAGATGTCGCCGATCGTCGCAGCCTCGACCATCGGCATCACACGGAAGCCGTCCATCACCGCCTCAAGGCCCTTCAGCGGATCGATCTCGGTGACGATGACGTTGCCGCCCATCCCATGGGCCCGCATCGCGATGCCGCGGCTGCACCACCCGTAGCCCCCGACCACCACCGTCTTGCCCGCGATCAGGACGTTCGTGGCGCGGATGATGCCATCGAGGGTGGACTGGCCTGTGCCGTAGCGGTTGTCGAAGAGATGCTTGGTCATCGCGTCGTTCACGGCGATGATAGGATACTCCAACGCGCCTTCGGCTGCCATCGCTCGCAAACGGATGACGCCGGTCGTCGTCTCCTCAGTGCCGCCGACGATATCCGCCAGGATCTCCCGGCGGTGACGATGCATAGTGCTGACCAGATCAGCGCCATCATCCATCGTCAGGTGGGGCTTGTGATCGAGCGCCGCATAGATGTGCTCGTAGTAGGTGTCGTTATCCTCGCCCTTGATGGCGTAGACGGGAATCTCATCATAGGAGACGAGGGCTGCGGCAACGTCGTCCTGAGTGCTCAGGGGATTGCTGGCAACCAGAACGAGGTCCGCGCCACCGGCGGCCAGCGTGCGCGCCAGGTTGCCGGTCTCCGTGGTCACATGCAGACAGGCGGACATGCGCACGCCCTTGAACGGCTTCTCAGCCGCTAGGCGCTCACGAATCTGCCGAAGGACGGGCATCTCGCGCTCCGCCCATTCCATGCGCAATCGCCCCGATGGGGCCAGATCAAGATCTTTGACGTGATGCTTCATGCGAACAACTCCTTGTTATGTTAGTGAACCCACCTCGATGATGGCGTCCTACGGTCGCGAACACCACCACAAGGTATGGAAAACGCTAGCTAGTGCAGCTGCAAAGCCGCCGTCGCCTCGTCCTCGCCGAATGCGGCTATGTAACGCTCGACGAACGCTGCCAACGTGTAACTATGGGCCTGCGGACCCTTGGTCTCCAGCACGTAGGTGGCCGCCAGGCTGCCGAGACGCCCGCAAGCAGCCCAGGGCAACCCTAACGCCAGGCCCTTGATCAGCCCGGAGCGGAAGGCGTCCCCCACGCCGGTGGGATCGAGGATCTCCCGCGGTGGCACCGCGGGAATGTGCAGGGGCGCGACCTCCGGCATCCGTAGCGCCTCATCGGCCCAGATAAGCGCCCCTTCAGCGCCCTGGGTGACGATCACCGCGCGCTCGACAGCGCCGCGGATCTCGACGCCATCCATCCCTGTGCGGTCTTTGAGTAGCTCATACTCGTAGTCGTTGACGATCAGAATGTCGGCGCCCACAACGCCATTGCGCAGAGATTCGGGGCTCGAGCGCACGACCTGCTGGCTCGGATCGTAGATGTAGCGGATGCCCAACTCCCGACACTCCCTTGGGTATTTGTCCATCGCCTCCGGATCATTAGGCGAGATGATCGTCAGATCGACCGGCGTGGCGAAATCGTGGAATGAAAGCGTCCGTGCGTGGGCCATGGCCCCGGTGTAGAAGCTGGCGATCTGATTGAGATCCTCATCCGTTGTCGCGAAGAACGAGGCCGT